>NZ_JBXWSM010000079.1:0-18325 GCF_059613405.1 Ruegeria sp. BHSA118 | reverse complement strand
AATACGATCGGTGGCGCACCCACCATTGCGGCCAAAGCTCGGGCATTGGACAGGATCAATGAAACCAGCAGCGCCTTCTGCTCACCGGTGGAACAATCCTTGGCGGGAACACCCTTGGCGGCAAAGACGCCATACAAGTCTGACCGATGCGACCCAACCAAAGTCCGACCCGCAGCCAAGTCCCTGAACCGGCTTTCATTCAAAGCCTCGCGCAGATCCTCGGCCGTTTCTGGCATCGCGCCTTCGGTTTGCACCAATTCCAACTCGGCAGACGGAAAAGCCGTTTCCGCCTGATCCTGCGCCACTCGCAGATGGCGCAACGCCGCCAATCGCGCTGCGTGGATACGATGCCCCATCTCGGCCAGCTGACCCTCAAGCGCAGCATACCAATGCGCGTCCCGAACCTGCTCTTTCAGCAAACGGTTCCGTTCGCGCATTGCTTTTTCGTAAATCAGCGAGGCCTCCGCATGAGACGGATCGAAACTGAGCGCAATGCGATCAAGAAACCGGCGCCGGCCTTCGGCTCCTTCAATCCACAGGCGGTCCATGGATGGAACCAGCCAGACCACCCGTGCAAGTTTACCCAGATCAATCTGGGTGGCGGATTTTCCATCAATCCTCACCTGCCGTGCCGCACCGCCCTCCGACCAGGTTTCGATTTCGAAATTCTGACCCTGCGATTGCAACAGTCCCGACAGTTTCCAGCCCAACGCCTCGGGCCGCCGCGTCATCTCGGCCGCGCTCGCCCGCCGCATTCCGCGACCGGGTGAAAACAAGGATACCGCTTCCAGAATATTGGTCTTGCCCGCCCCGTTCGGCCCGTGAATCGCCACTGGCCGCCCGTCCAGAGACAACCGCGCCAGCTTGTGAGACCGAAAATGCGAGACCGTAAGCTCGGTCAGGGCCAATCCCATGACCCCTCCCTTCATCTTTTCAAAAATACTCCCGCCGGAGGCATCGCGCGTCCGCGCGATCAGACGCGCATTGGCATGACGACGTAAACTGCGCTCTGGTCATTGCCTTCGCGCATCAGGGTCGGGTCGCCAGCTGAATTGAACATGAACACCGCATTCTCTCGATCCACCTGAGACGCGATCTCCAGCAGATATTTGGCATTGAACCCGATCTCCAGACGCTCATCACCATAGGCAACGGCCAGTTCTTCCTCGGCCGCGCCACTGTCTGGAGCGTTCACCGACAGGACCAGCTTGTCGCCATCCAGTTGCAGCTTCACCGCACGCGAACGCTCGGAAGACACCGTTGCCACCCGGTCCACGGCCTGCGCGAACTCGGCGGCATCCACTTCCAGCTTGCGAGTATTTCCTTGCGGGATAACGCGTGTGTAGTCAGGAAATGTGCCGTCAATAACCTTCGAGGTCAGCGTGATATCCGGCGTGGCGAAGCGCACCTTGGTTTCGCTGACCGAAACGGCGATATCCATTTCATCATCGTCCAGCAGCTTGCGCAACTCGCCCACGGTCTTGCGCGGGACGATAACGCCCGGCATGCCCTCTGCACCATCCGGCAAATCGGCATCGATCCGAGCAAGCCGGTGACCGTCGGTGGCCACGCAGCGCAACACCTTGCCACCATCGGATCCGTCGGCCACATGCATGTAGACACCGTTCAGATAATACCGTGTCTCTTCTGTTGAGATTGCGAATTTCGACTTGTCGAACAACCGTCGCAGCAAGGCAGCCGAAGCCGTGAAATTTGATTGATACTCCGACGACGCCATGACCGGGAAATCCTCTTTCGGCAGCGTCGCCAGCGAGAAATTCGACCGACCCGCCTCAACCGTCAGACGCCCTGCCGCGCTGTCCGCGGTCAGCGTGACCAACGCTCCGTCGGGCAGTTTGCGCACGATCTCATGCAGGGTTGTTGCCGCAACGGTGGTGGCGCCGGCTTTCTCGACCTGCGCCGGGGCCTTGTCGACCACTTCGATATCCAGATCGGTCGCGCGAAACAGCGCCTGATCGCCTTCTGCCTCGATCAGGACATTCGCAAGTATGGGAATGGTATTGCGGCGTTCCACTACGGATTGGGCCTGCGAAACGGCCTTGAGAAGGGTGCCGCGTTCGATGCTGATCTTCATACCCTCAATTCCTCTGACTTGCGTACCGACATGGGCGGGACTGGCACGTTAGCGGTTCCACCCTGAGGCACAAGGATTTTTTACGGATTTCTGGGTTGGATTGCGTCCAGCGTCAAGGGCAGCGTGCCTGACAGGCACCAGTTCTGATCCAACCGTGGACTAATGCGCACAAGAAACGCCCCGGACCCAAGGAATCGGGGCGGTTTCCTGCATTACAGGCGCGGATCAGGCTTCAAGCGACCGGCGCAGCATTTCCACGTCTTCAGCGATCTGACCATCGGTCAGCTTCAACTCTTCAATGCGCTTGACACCGTGCATGACCGTCGTGTGATCGCGCCCGCCAAAACGGCGGCCGATCTCGGGCAGCGACCGGCTGGTCAACTGCTTGCATAGATACATCGCCACCTGACGCGGACGCGCGTAAGAGCGCAGGCGCTTCGGGCCGATGATGTCAGAGAGCCGGATGTTGTAATACTCGGAAACCTTCCGCTGGATCTCTTCAACGGTGATCTTGCGTTCCGAGGCGCGCAACACATCCGCCAGACAATCCTGCGTCAGTTCCATGTCGATCTCGCGACCAACCAGCGAGGCAAAAGCGAACAGCCGGGTCAAGGCACCTTCCAGCACCCGAACATTAGTCGAGATGCGATGCGCCAGGAATTCCAGAACACCATCGGCAATCGCCAAATCCGGATAGGATGAGCTGTATTGCTGCACCTTGTTCTGCAAAATGCCCAGACGCAGTTCATAATCGGTCGGGTGCAGGTCAACCACCAGACCACATTGCAGGCGGGATTTCACCCGATCTTCCAGATCCTTGATCTCACCCGGGGCGCGATCGGCCGAGATGATGATCTGTTTATTCTGATCCACCAGCGCGTTGAACGTGTGGAAAAACTCTTCCTGAGTGGAATCCTTGCCGGCGATGAACTGCACATCGTCAACCATCAAAACGTCAACCGAACGGAACAGGTGTTTGAAATCCATCATCCGACGCTCGCGCAGGGCCTGCACGAACCGGTACATGAACTGTTCCGCTGACAGGTACAGAACGTTCAGTTCCGGATGTTTGGTTTTCAGCTCCCATGCAATGGCGTGCATCAAGTGGGTCTTACCCAGCCCCACACCGCCGTACAGAACCAGTGGATTGAAGGTCACCGGCCCGCCCTCGGATACCCGACGCGCGGCCGCGTGGGCCAGTTCATTGGGCTTGCCGACGACAAAACTGTCAAAGGTAAAGCGTGAATCCAACGGGGCGGCCTGAAGCGATTCCAATGTATCCTGCGCCGGGTCTTCGCTCGGCGCGGCGACAGGTTCAGGCTTTGCCACCGGCGGCGTATCAACAGCTGGCTTGGGCCGTGCAGGCGAGTTTGCGGCGACACGGAAATCCAGTCGCTGCACAGTTTCACCTGCGGTGTTCAGCTCGTATAAAATGAGGTCGGCAAAATTCTGGCTGACGTAATTGCCCATGAAATTGGTCGGCACCGAGAAAACCGCCACGCCGTCCTGAAGCTCCTTGAATTCCAAAGGCTCGATCCAGGTCGTATAATTGTTCCGACCGATGGCCTTCAGCAACTTGTTACGCAGTAGTCCCCATTTTTCTTGTGTCATTAAGCGCCTCACGCATCCCATTCTTATTGGCCTGTCAGCCTTATTCATACGAAGCCGGTTTCCCGGAGCTGTATTCACACGCGATAGATATCCAGTCGCCAAACCAGACAGCTTGACGGGACCATCCCGAAGTGCTCGGCAACCCCCAATTCTGACGCTCAGCAATAACGGAACGTCCCGATAATCGGGTTGCACGTCGCAATCTCAATTTTTAGACAGGGCCAAGATCACCGGGTTTATTCCGGCTTCCATGGCAGATCGGCAGCCTGGCTCTAGCCAGTCGTCGACAATTGTCCCCAGATCGCTCTGATGCCCGTCAGTTCGATCGGGAAAACAGCCTGTCCCCCCAAGCGAGTGAATCGCTGACATCAGTCGTAGCAATTCCGAGAGGGGCGCGGCAACGAAACTCTGATATTGACTCGGGTCTTTGGGCGAAAGAATCTCTCGGTTTCGTGAAGGCGCGGTTTTCTGGCAACACGAAAAAAGGCGCCGTGATGCACGACGCCTTTTCAGAATGGTTCAGCCTTTCTGACGTGACCTTGGGTCACCCAAAAGCTTAGCCCAGCGCTTTGACGCGCGCGGACAGGCGCGACATTTTACGGGCGGCGGTGTTCTTGTGGAAAACACCCTTGGTAACGCCGCGCATCAGCTCGGGCTGAGCTGCACGCAGGGCAGCAGTCGCCGCGTCCTTGTCACCGGATGCGATCGCTTCTTCGACTTTACGCAGATAGGTGCGGATGCGCGAACGACGCGCTTTGTTGATTGCAAAACGCTTGTCGTTCTGACGCGCGCGTTTTTTTGCCTGAGGCGAGTTTGCCATGTGAATCTGACCTTCGTTCGGTACGTTAATCTTGGGTTGCGCGCCACGGATATATCCGCACCGGATCAGAAATCACGAGTGTGAGTCGGGCCAAGCGGGCCGCACGCGCATGTATAACGGGGGTCTTTAGCCAAGTTCACAGAGATTGCCAAGTTGATTCTTAGAACCATGGCCAAGAATATGGGGCGGGCTAAAGCCACCCGCCACACTGGTCCCGCGCTTTACTTGTCGCGGAATTGCGCCGTGCGCTTTTCCAGGAACGCGGCCATGCCTTCCTTCTGATCTTCGGTTGCGAACATCGAGTGGAAGACGCGACGCTCGAACAACATGCCTTCACTCAGCGGAAGCTCGTAGCTGCGGTTCACCGCTTCTTTCGCGGCCATTGCGGTCAGCTGCGATTTCTCGGCAATCTTCTGTGCTGCACTCACTGCCTCTTCGATCAGCTTCTTGGCCGGCACCACCCGGCTGACGAGACCCGCACGCTCGGCTTCGTCGGCATCCATGAAACGCCCTGTCAGGTTCATGTCCATCGATTTGGATTTACCCACAAATCGAGTCAGGCGCTGACTTCCACCCAGACCGGCAATGACGCCAAGATTGATCTCGGGCTGGCCAAATTTCGCGGTGTCCGCCGCGATGATGAAATCGCACAGCATGGCAAGTTCACAGCCACCGCCCAGCGCATAGCCCGCAACGGCCGCAATGATCGGTTTGCGAATCGCGGTCACACGATCATTCGCATCGGCAAAAAGGTTGATGTTGTAGACGTCGACAAAACTCATCTCGGACATTTCCTTGATGTCCGCGCCGGCGGCGAAGGCCTTGTCCGATCCGGTTATAACGATGCAGCGCACCTTGTCATTGCTGTCCGCATCTTCCAGCGCGGTGCAGAGCTCACCCAGCAACTGGGTGTTCAACGCGTTCAGCGCATCCGGTCGGTTGAGTTTGATAAGTGCGACGTGGTCTTCGATTTCGACGATGATCGTCTCAAAAGCCATGAGGAGAAAGCTTCCGGTTGTTCCGTTCAGGTACGATTCCTTACCACGCGAAAAACTTGGATCAAGCTATCTTTGGCATTGCGCACAATAGAAGGATGAGCGACCGGACTGGGTGATTCTCTTGATCGGCGCTCCGCACCCTTCGGTCCGGCAGGCCTCGCCCTCGCGGCCATAGACATCAAACTTGTGCTGAAAATATCCAAGTTCTCCATCGGCTTGGCGGAAATCCCGCAGCGAAGACCCTCCGGCTTCGATGGCGTCCTGCAACACCTGCCGGATGATCGGAACAAGCGCCGCCACGCGGGGTGCGGAAATCTGTCCGGCTTTGCGACGTGGCGACACTCGGCCGCGATAAAGAGCTTCGCAAACATAGATATTGCCCAGACCGGCAACGATTCCCTGATCCAGCAGGGCGGATTTGACAGGGGTGTTCTTGCCTTTGAACGCCTCGATCAAGTGTTTGTCGTGAAAATCGTTGCCCAAGGGTTCAGGCCCCAGAACCGACAGCAGCTTGTGATCTTCGGCGTTGGCCGTTTGCATCAGGTCCATCGCGCCAAACCGGCGGGGATCGTTGAAGGTGATGCGCGCGCCATTGGCCATATGAAAGACCACATGGTCGTGTTTTTGCACGGCGGGATGGTTATGGACGAACTGCCCCAACGGGTCGCCCGACACCGTCATCCGCCCCGACATGCCCAGGTGGATCAACAGCGTGTCACCGCTGCTCAGATCTGCAAGGATGTATTTCGACCGCCGCCGCAACCGCTCTACCCGCTGCCCGGTCAGCCGTTCGGCCATACGTTCGGGGAATGGCCAGCGCAAATCGGGGCGATTCACATCAGCCCGTTCGATCACGACCCCTTCCATGGCAGGACTCAGGCCGCGTCTTACTGTCTCGACCTCGGGTAATTCGGGCATTACAGGGCTCCTAATTCAAAGGGCCGCATTGTGCCCGCCTCTCTTGGCCCTATAACAGAGGCGAAATTCGACAAACGGCAAGGCAAATGTCCGACAACATCGACAAGACCACTCATTTCGGGTTTGAAACCGTGCGCGAGGCTGAAAAAGCCGGGCGCGTGCAGGGCGTTTTCAACTCGGTTGCCTCGAAATACGATGTGATGAACGATGTCATGTCGATGGGCATCCACCGGGTCTGGAAGGACGCGATGATGGACTGGCTGGCGCCGCGCCCCGGCCAGCGGCTGCTGGACGTGGCCGGCGGTACGGGCGACATCTCGTTCCGATTCCTCAAGCGCGCGGGCCATGGCCACGCCACTGTGCTGGACCTGACCGAGCCGATGCTGGTCGAAGGTCGCCAACGCGCCGAGGCAGATCAGATGTCGGACAGTCTGAACTGGGTCGTGGGCGACGCCATGGCCCTGCCCTTCGAAGACAGTACATTCGATGTTTACACGATCTCGTTCGGCATTCGGAACGTCACCCGCCCGCAAGAAGCTTTGAACGAGGCTTACCGCGTGCTGAAACCCGGTGGCCGTCTGATGGTGCTGGAATTCAGCCAGCTGCCAAATGAAGGGCTGCAAAAGCTCTATGACCTTTACAGCTTCAACGTCATCCCGCGCATGGGAAAGCTGATCGCCAATGACTATGACAGCTATCAGTACCTGGTCGAATCGATCCGGAAATTTCCCGATCAGGAAACGTTTCTGAACATGGTTCGCGCCGCAGGTTTCGAGAACGCCAAGTACCGAAACCTGAGCATGGGCATCGCCGCGCTGCATTCCGGCTGGAAGATCTGACACATGCGAGGTCCCCATAACATCATCCGCCTGATCCGCACAGGCGCAACGCTCGAGCGCACAGGCGCCATGAACGTGGTGCTGGATGCGTTCGAAGCCCCGCGCGCCGTTCGCATCCTGGCCCACGCATTGGGCAAACCCTTTCAATGGCTTGGCTACAGGGGCGACCCCGGTATGCCAGCGGCCACGCGCGCCCTGACGGCGCTTGGCCCTGCCTATATCAAATTCGGGCAAGTGCTTTCGACCCGCCCTGACGTCGTCGGAAATGAACTGGCCGAGCAACTGCGCGTTCTGCAAGACAAGCTGCCCCCTTTCTCCAAAGCCGGCGCAATGGCCGAAGTCGAGAAAGAACTGGGTCAGCCGATCTCGGAGATGTTCAGCGAATTCAGCGAACCGATTGCCGCTGCCTCGATTGCGCAGGTTCACAAGGCCAAGCTGACCAGCACGGGCGAGGATGTTGCAGTGAAAGTCCTGCGCCCGGGGATCGAACGCGCGTTCCGCAAAGATGTCGATGCGTTCTATTTCGCCGCCCGGATCGTCCAGCTCTTCGCCCCCGGCGCGCGCCGTCTGCGACCGGTGGAGGTGATCGAGCATTTCGACGGTGTCGTGCGCGGCGAACTGGATCTGCGTCTGGAAAGCGCGGCGGCCTCCGAATATGCCGCCAACACCAAGGACGACACCGGCTTCTGGCTGCCCCCCGTTGTATGGTCACTGTCCGCGCGACGCGTCATGACGCTCAGTTGGGCGGACGGGATCGCGCTGGGTGACAATGATGCTCTGGATGCCGCGGGTCACAACCGCAATGATCTGGCCGAACGTGTCCTGCGCCTGTTCCTTCTCCATGCCCTGCGCGACGGCTTTTTCCACGCCGACATGCACCAGGGCAACCTGAAGGTCGCCGCGAACGGAGACATCATAGCCTATGACTACGGCATCATGGGGCATATCGATGAATACACGCGCCGGGTCTATGCCGAAATCCTGTTCGGCTTCATCCGCCGTGACTACAAACGCGTGGCCGAGGTGCATTTCGAAGCCGGCTATGTTCCCGCCAATCAGGACGTGGACGAGTTCGCCCGTGCTCTGCGTGCCGTGGGCGAGCCGATCTTTGGCATGGATGCCACGCATATTTCCATGGGGCGGTTGCTGAGTTATCTGTTCGAAGTGACCGAACGGTTCGGGATGGAAACCCGAACCGAGTTGATCCTGCTGCAACGCACCATGGTTGTCGTCGAAGGCGTCGCGCGCTCACTCGATCCTCATATGAACATCTGGGAAGTCGCCCGCCCCGTGGTCGAAGACTACATCAAACAATCCATTGGCCCCCGGGCAGCCCTGCGTGATTTTGGGAAAACCGCAATGGTGCTGGCCCGCTTCGGCCCGCGTCTGCCGGCACTGGTTGAAAACGCACTGATCGCGCAGACACAGAAGGACGAACCGCAGACGCCCACCTTTTGGTCCTTTGCTCTGCCCGCCACGATTGGCGCCGCAGCAGGTGCAGCGCTGGTCTTGCTGGTCAACGCGCTCAGCTGAACCAACCCGCCTGCTTCATCTGACCACAAATATCCTCGGGGGGAATCGCGCCCTGGCACGATGGGGGGCAGACAGCCCCCCGCACCCCTTTCGGGTCAGAGCCGCTCGATGGCGATGGCAATCCCCTGACCGCCCCCGATGCACATGGTGATCAACCCTTTGGACCCGCCGGTACGTTCCAGCTCGTACAGTGCTTTCAGCGTGATGATCGCACCCGTGGCCCCCACCGGATGCCCCAACGCAATCGCACCGCCGTTGGGGTTCACCTTGCTCGCGTCCAATCCAAGTTCCTGATTCACGGCCAAAGCCTGCGCTGCGAAGGCTTCATTGCTTTCGATCACGTCGAAATCTTCCGCTGACAGACCCGTCTTCTTCAACAGGTTTTGCACAGCCGGAACCGGACCGATGCCCATGACTTCCGGCCGCACGCCTGCATGCGCATAACCAATCACGCGTGCTTTCGGTTTCAGACCGGCCCTTTCGGCCGCATCCGCTGTCGCCAGCACCATCGCCGCCGCCCCGTCATTGATACCCGAGGCATTCCCGGCCGTCACACGCCCGTCCTTCTTGAACACCGGGCGCAGACCGGCCAACGCTTCGGCGGTCGTCGCCTTTGGGTGCTCGTCGACTTTGAAATCAACCATGTCCCGCTTGACCTTGACCTGTACCGGAGTGATCTGGCTGTCGAAGAACCCGGCCTCAATCGCCGCTGCCGCGCGTGTCTGGCTGTCCAATGCGAACGCATCCATCTGTTCGCGGCTGATTTGATGCTCATCCGCCACGTTTTCGGCCGTCACCCCCATATGTCCGGTGCCAAAGGGGCAGTTCAACGCGCCCAGCATCATGTCCAGCGCGGTGACGTCGCCCATCTTTGCGCCCCAGCGCGCCTGCGGAACAATATAGGGGCTTCGGGACATGCTCTCTGCTCCGCCTGCCACCGCAAAGTCAGCATCGCCCAGCATCAGGGACTGCATGGCTGACACGATCGCCTGCGCGCCCGATCCGCACAGGCGGTTCACGTTCATGGCCGGCGTACCATTGGGAATGCCCGCCTGCATCGCGGCGACGCGCGACAGATACATGTCACGCGGTTCAGTGTTGATCACATGACCGAGCACCACATGCCCGATCTGCGCCCCCTCAACCCCCGATCGCTCAAGCGCCGCTTCGGTCGCGACAGTGGCCAGATCAATCGGCGCGGTTGAAGCCAGCGCACCACCAAAGGTGCCAATTGCGGTGCGGGCACCGTCGAGAATAACGATATCGCTCATGAGCTACTCCTCCTGAATTTCGCTGCATTATGCATGCGCAGAATGGCACTGTCGCCCCAGACGTCCCGTCACGGTGGGAATTGACATTGCGTTGCGCAACCCCCATGGATTCCGTCATGACGGAAGACACAGACGATATCCTGAACCTCCTGCCCGCCCGCCTGAAAGAGGCACGACGCGCCAAGGGCCTGTCCCTGGAAGCGGTCGCCAACCTCAGCGGTGTGTCCCGGTCCATGGTCAGTCAGATCGAACGCGGAGAAAGCAGCCCGACGATCTCGACCTTGTGGAACCTGACACGCGCCTTGCAGGTGGATTTCGCCGGTCTCTTGGAGGGCACAAAGGCCACGGACGAGATCGAGGTGCTCAGAAACTCCGAAGTGCCCAGCATCGACAATATGGGGCAAAACTGCCGAATTCGCATCCTGTCACCACCGGAAGAGGCCGGGGGTCATGAAGTCTATGATATCGAATTCGACGTGGACGGGGCCCTGAACAGTCAACCCCACGCCCGCGGTGCCCGTGAACAGCTCACCGTGCTGGAAGGCGCGGTCAAGGTCACTTCAGGCAATGCGGTGTCCGAGTTGAATCAGGGGGACACGGCCCGATACGCCGCCGACATTGCGCATTCGATCTGTGCCCAAGGGCCAGCCCGAGTATTTCTGATCGTAAAAAACGCCTGACATCCGCGAAATTCCACCTTCACGGATTTTTTTCCTTCATATTGAATTTCCCCTATTTGGGAATTTCATCCGCTATGTTAGATGTGCGACTCAGTTGAACGGAGGTCGCCATGGCAGATGCATTCCTGTCCCATATCACGGACACACTTGCGCAGATCGAATCTGAGGGTCTTTACAAACGCGAACGAATGATCACCTCGCCTCAGGGCGGTGAGATTACTGTGGGCGGCAAGCAGGTGATCAACCTCTGTGCCAACAACTATCTGGGTCTGGCGGATCACCCGGCGCTGATCGAGGCCGCGACACAAGCGATGGGGCCCAAGGGATTCGGCATGGCGTCGGTTCGGTTCATCTGTGGCACGCAAGACATTCATCGCGAACTGGAACAACGTCTTGCCAATTTCCTGAACAAGGACGACTCCATCCTCTTTGCCGCCTGTTTCGACGCCAATGGCGGGCTGTTTGAACCTCTGCTGGGACCGGAAGACGCCATCATTTCGGACAGCCTGAACCACGCCTCGATCATCGACGGCGTGCGGCTGTGCAAGGCCAAACGCTATCGCTATCTGAACAACGACATGAATGACCTCGAAGCCTGGCTGAAACAGGCGCGCGAGGACGGGGCGCGGCATATCATGATCGCCACCGATGGCGTGTTCTCGATGGACGGCTATCTGGCCAACCTGCCGAAAATCAGGGAACTGGCCGATAGATACGATGCGATTGTCATGGTGGACGATTGCCATGCGACCGGCTTCATGGGGCCGAACGGGGCCGGCACACCCGATCATTTCGGCGTCGATGTGGATATTCTGACGGGAACCCTGGGCAAAGCACTTGGGGGGGCAATCGGCGGCTATATCGCCGGGCCGCAGCCAGTGATCGACCTGCTGCGGCAGCGGGCGCGGCCCTATCTGTTCTCAAACTCGCTGCCGCCCTCGATCGTCGCTGCCGGGTTGGAGGCGATCCGTCTTGTCGAAGAAGGCGACATGCTGCGCGCGCAACTGTTTGGCAACGCCAAGTATTGGCGCGCTGGCTTGGAAAAGCTTGGTTTTGACCTGCTGCCCGGGGAACACCCGATCATCCCGGTGATGCTGGGTGAGGCGACGCTGGCACAAGACATGGCATCACGGCTGTTCGACGAAGGCGTCTATGTTTCGGGCTTCTTCTTTCCGGTCGTCCCACGCGGGCAAGCGCGGATCAGAACGCAGATGAATGCGGCTCTGACCAGGGATGAACTGGACCGCGCCCTGTCCGCATTTGGCAAGGTCGGCAAAGAGCTGGGGGTCATCGGATGATCCTTCCATCGGTCATCGATGTGATCGGCGACACCCCCATGGTCGAACTGTCGCGCGTGTGTGCCCGGCAAAAGCTGAACGGGCGTATCATCGCCAAGCTTGACTATTTGCTGCCAGGATCTTCGAAAAAGGACCGCGCGGCGAAGTCCATCATCGAAACGGCGCGCGCAGACGGGACTTTGTCATCGGGGCAAACGGTGGTCGAGCTGACCTCGGGCAACATGGGCACCGGGCTGGCCATAGTCTGCGGCATTCTGGGCCATCCTTTCGTGGCGGTCATGAGCGCCGGAAACTCGGTCGAACGCGCACGTATGATGCGGGCCTTGGGGGCCGAAGTTGTCATCGTGCCCCAGGCCCCCGGCAGCAAACCCGGCGAAGTCTCTGGTGCCGATCTTGAACTGGTCGATGTCGAGGCGAAACGCATCACAGCCGAACGCAACGCGTTTCGTGCGGACCAGTTTGGTCATTCGGGAAACCCCAAGGCCCACGAAACCGGAACCGGGCCCGAGATCTGGGCGCAATCCAAAGGCACCGTCACGGCATTCTGCGACTTTGCAGGATCGGGCGGAACGCTGGCCGGAGCGGCAGAGTATCTGAACCGGCGCGGCGTGCGGTGCTATGCCGTGGAACCTGCGGGCGCGCGCGCTTTGGCCGGTGAGCCGGTTTCGACCCCGGACCATCCCATTCAGGGTGGCGGTTACGCCATGGGTGATCTGGTGCATTTGATGGATAGCCAATTGGCCGGACATCTTGCTGTTACGGGAAAGGCCGCGCGGGATTGTGCCCGACTTCTGGCCCGGACCGAGGGGATATTCGCCGGCTATTCGGCAGGCGCGAACCTTGCCGCGGCAATTGAACTGCTGCGCGGCCCCGAGGAAGGCGGCTGTGTCGCCATCGTCATGTGTGACAGCGGCCTGAAATATCTGTCGACCGATTTGTGGGAGTAAACGCATGCGACCCAACACAATGAAAGCACTGGAAAAATCCAAACCCGAAGAAGGGCTGTGGATGGTGCAGGCCCCGATCCCCGAAATTGGCCCAGATGATGTGCTGATCCGTATCAACAAGACGGGCATCTGCGGCACCGACATCCATATCTGGAACTGGGACGAGTGGGCGTCTCATACCGTGCCGGTTCCGATGATCACTGGCCATGAGTTTGCCGGAGAGATCGTCGAGATCGGGCGCAACGTGACAGGGCTTGAAATCGGCCAGCGATGTTCGGGCGAGGGCCATCTGATCACCACCGACAGCCGCCAGAGCCGCGCCGGAAAGTTTCACCTGGATCCGGGCACACGGGGCATTGGAGTGAACGAACAGGGCGCATTTGCCGAGTATCTGAAACTGCCTGCCTTCAACGTGGTTCCCTTGCCCGACGACATACCGGATGAGATCGGAGCCATCCTCGATCCGCTGGGCAATGCTGTGCATACTGCCCTCAGCTTTGATTTGCTGGGCGAGGATGTTCTGATCACGGGTGCGGGCCCCATCGGCATCATGGCCGCTGCCGTTGCTCGTCACGCGGGCGCGCGCAACGTGGTCATCACCGACATCAACGCTGACCGATTGAAGCTGGCCGAACATGTGGTTCCTTCCGTGCGGACCGTCGATGTATCCACCGAGGAATTGCGGGATGTCGTCGCCGAGCTTGGGATGAAGGAAGGGTTCGATGTCGGGCTTGAAATGTCCGGCTCGCAAGCCGCCCTGGACCAGATGGTCGAAGCCTTGGTGATGGGTGGAAAGATCGCGTTGCTGGGGATTCCACCGGGCAAATCCCCGGTTGACTGGTCGCGCATCGTGTTCAAGGCGATCACGATCAAGGGGGTCTATGGGCGTGAGATGTTCGAGACGTGGTACAAGATGATCGCCATGCTGCAAAACGGTCTGGATGTGTCCCGTGTGATCACGCACCGCTTTGCGGTTGATGATTTTGCCAAAGGGTTTTCCGCGATGGAATCAGGCCTGTCCGGCAAGGTTGTTTTGGACTGGATCTAACGCGCTGGAAAGTTGCGGCCTCAGCCCCTAGACAGGTGCAGAACTTGCACAAGGGAGGCATGAGATGGGCGAGAACAAAGACGATCGTCTGTTGCAGCGGGGGGTCGAAGACACCCTGGTCACTGATTTCACCGAAACGCACCGCAAAAGCTATGGCGACTTCCTGCAACTGAAGACGCTGCTGAACCTGCAAAAAACCTTTCAGGACCCCGCACAACCTGACGAGATGCTGTTCATCATCATTCATCAAGTCAGTGAGCTGTGGCTGAAACTGATGCATCACCAACTGGTCGAGGTCCGCCGGTTCCTGCAACAAGACGAATTCGGACCCGCCATGAAAAACCTCGACCGCATCAAGGCCATTCAACGGCAATTGATTGCGGCCTGGGAAACCCTGCTGACCATGACGCCGGCCGACTATATGACGTTTCGGCAGGCCCTCGGCAGCTCTTCCGGGTTTCAAAGCTATGGGTACAGGCAGATCGAGTTCATTCTGGGCAACAAGGATGCCTCGACCCTGAAAGTGCACGAGCATGACCCTGAGGTAATGCAGATGCTGAATGCCGCCCTGACCAAACCGTCCCTGTATGACGAAGTGTTGCACATGCTGGCCCGACAGGGGTTCGACGTTCCAAGGGACTTGATCGAGCGGGATTACTCCGAGCCGTATTCCGGTGATCCGCGCGCGGTTCAGATCTGGGTCGACGTGTTCCGCAACACGGACAAATATTGGGATCTGTATGCGCTGGCCGAAAAACTCATGGACGTGGAAAGCCTGTTTCAACGCTGGCGCTTTGACCACGCCACCGCAGTTGAACGTGTGATCGGAATGCAACCCGGTACCGGAGGTTCCAGCGGCGTGGCTTTCTTGCGAAAGGCGCTTGAGTTGCGGTTCTTCCATGACCTCTATGATGTTCGGACGGAACTGATGTACAGCGGGCAGGGCTGAGCCATGCTGTATCGCGGATTTTCACAAGCCGAACTGGAGCGGGAATACTCTCCCAGTTCGATGATCGGTGGCGACCTGACCCCTTATCTGGTCAGCTATCAGACGCTGAGTGCGCAAGCCCGTGCCGAGCTGCCCGTTCAGGCCAACCTGGCCTATGGCAACACCCCGGCCCAGGTGCTGGATTTCTTTCCCGCGAAGGGGGCCGGCGCCCCGTTGCATGTCTTTATTCACGGTGGGTATTGGAAGGATCTCAGCCAGCGCGAATCGGCCATGATGGCCCCGGCGCTGATCGAAGCCGAGCAATCCTTTGCCACCTTGAACTACACGCTTGCCCCGGATGCGCGGCTGGATCAAATGGTCGACGAATGCCGCGACGCCCTTCTGTGGCTTGCGTCACAGGCCGGGGCACTGGGATTCGACCCGACACGGATCACCTTGTCAGGGCACAGTGCCGGCGCCCACCTGGCAAGCATGGTCATGGCAAATTCGGCCGGCGCATTGGCCCGCGCCGGGCTACGCGTGCGTGACGTGCTTCTGATCAGCGGTGTTTATGATCTGGAACCCATCAGTTTGACATCCGTGAATGATCCGCTGCACCTGACCCCGGTCGAAGTGAACGATCTGTCCCCGATCCGCAACCTGCCCCCACCGGGCCCCCGCTATCATGTATCAGTGGGGGAACGGGACACCGGCGAATTCATTCGTCAAAGCCGCGACTACGCGGAACGGCTGCGCAAGGCCGGGCACTCGGTCAGCTTTGCATTGAAACACGGAATGCACCATTTCGACATCATCCTGCATTCCGGGACATTCCTGCCCGACGCGCAATGAGGCATTTTTCAAACAAAAACAGCGGCCCAATCGGTGCCGCTGTTTTTTTGAGTCCATCCCGCTTCGGATCAATCCAGGGTGCGGGTAACCTCTTCGCGCTCGAAGATCTCGATCACGTCGCCTGCGCGGATATCGTCGTAGTTCTCGAACGCCATACCGCATTCCTGACCCGACTGGACCTCGGCCACTTCGTCTTTGAAGCGCTTCAACGTCTTCAGCGTGCCTTCGTGGATCACCACGTTGTCGCGCAGCAGGCGAACGCCTGCCGAACGGCGCGCAACGCCTTCGGTAACCAGACAGCCGGCAACCTTGCCAACGCCGGTAACCTTGAAGACTTCGCGGATCTCGGCATAGCCGATGAACTTCTCGCGGATCTCGGCGCTCAGCAGGCCGGATGCGGCCGCTTTCACGTCGTCGACCAGATCATAGATCACCGAGTAATAGCGGATCTCGACACCCTTTTGGTTCGCCGTGTTCCGCGCCGATGCGTTGGCACGAACGTTGAAGCCAAAGATTGGTGCACCCGAGGCTTCGGCAAGGCCGACATCCGTCTCGGTGATTGCACCAACGCCCGAGTGCAGCACGCGTACGCGCACCTCTTCATTGCCGATTTTCTCCATCGCCTGAACGATGGCCTCGGCAGACCCCTGCACGTCCGCTTTCATCAGAATCGGCAGCTCGGTGACATTTTCGTCTTCCTTGGCCTTCTGCATCAGCTGCTCAAGGGTGGTTGCGGCACCAGCGGCGGCGCGTTTGTCCTTGGCCGCCTGCTCGCGGTATTCGGCGATCTCGCGGGCCTGCGCTTCGGTCTCGGTCACGTTCAGAACGTCGCCCGCTTCAGGCGTACCATTCAAGCCCAGAACCTCGACCGGAACCGAGGGGCCAGCTTCCTTGACGCGGTCGCCTTTGTCGTTGATCAGCGCACGGACCTTACCGTACTGCTCACCCACAACGAAGATATCACCCTGACGCAATGTGCCGTTCTGAACCAGAACCGTGGCGACCGGGCCACGACCCACGTCCAGCTGCGCCTCGATCACGGCACCTTGGGCGGCGCGGTTCGGGTTTGCCTTCAGTTCCAGAATCTCGGCCTGAAGCGCGATGGCTTCCAGCAGCTCGTCCAGACCCTGACCGGTGATGGCGGACACTTCGACGTCTTGGACCTCACCCGACATTTTCTCAACGATCACTTCGTGTTGAAGCAGATCGGTACGGACCTTGTCCGGGTTTGCATCCGGCTTGTCGACCTTGTTGATCGCCACGATCATGGGCACTTCGGCCGCTTTCGCGTGGTTGATCGCTTCGATCGTCTGCGGCATCACCGCGTCGTCAGCCGCGACGACCAGAACCACGATATCCGTAACCTGAGCACCGCGCGAACGCATCGACGTAAACGCCGCGTGGCCCGGAGTATCGAGGAAGGTCAGCGTGGTGCCGCCATCGGTTTTTACCTGATACGCACCGATGTGCTGGGTGATGCCACCGGCCTCGCCCGCCACAACGCGCGCGTCGCGGATTGCGTCCAGCAGCGAGGTCTTGCCGTGGTCGACGTGACCCATGATAGTGATGACCGGCGGACGCGGCCGCAGATCGTCTTCGCTGTCTTCGACCTCTTTGATGACGTCTTCAACATCCGAATCGGATACACGAGTGACCTTGTGGCCAAATTCTTCGATGATAAGTTCCGCAGTGTCTGCGTCGATGGTCTGGTTCTGCGTGACCATCATGCCCATCTGCATCAGCGATTTGACCACGTCAGCCACACGCTCGGCCATACGGTTGGCCAGTTCCGAGACCATGATCGCCTCGGGCAGCTGTACGTCGCGGATCACCTTTTCCCGTTCAACGGTACCGCCCATGGCTTTCTGACGCGCACGCTCCTGCTTGCGCTTCATCGCGGCCATCGAGCGCTGACGGTTGCCTTCGCCACCGGTCGCCTGACCCAGAGTCAGCTTGCCCGAACGGCGGTTGTCGTCGCGTCCTTTGCCACGACCACGCTGTTCACGTTCGCGGTCCTGTTTGCGCGGCGTGGCTGCCGGCGCAGGTTTGGTGGCCGGGGCGCGAGCCGCTTTGGGCTCTTCCGGTGCGGGCGCGGCAGCGGCGCGTTTGGCGGCTTCTTCCGCCTCTTTGCGCTTGCGTTCTTCTTCCTCAGCCTTCTGACGCGCTCGCTCTTCGGCTTCGCGCTGTTCGCGTTCTTTGGCTTCCTGCTCCGCACGGCGGCGTGCGCGCTCTTCTTCGCGCGCCTTTTCAGCAGCCTCGCGCGCCGCGGCCTCTTCGGCCTCACGCGCTTTGGCCGCTTGCAACGCCTTCATGCGGCGCGCCATTTCCGCATCGGAAATGCCCGCAGGACGACGCGACGGATCACCCGAAGGTGCAGCACCGCCACCCGGCTTTGCTGCGCCCGGCTTGGGAACCACCACGCGTTTGCGTTTGGTTTCCACCACGACATTCTTGGTGCGTCCGTGGCTGAAACTCTGTTTCACATTT
>NZ_JBXWSM010000078.1:0-17876 GCF_059613405.1 Ruegeria sp. BHSA118 | reverse complement strand
TCTTCGGCTTCGTGCAGCTCCTGGCTCATGCGATCCAGATCGGCAACGTCGCTTTGGCGGACGCGGGACAGGCGGTGTGCCAGCCAGTTGGCAAACCAGCCCATGCAGAAGGCCGCAAACAGAATGACAGCGGTGGCGATGATGAATTCGGTTCTGTTCAACTTACTGGTCCTCTGCATCCGTGTCTGGTGCGGTCGTTTCGGTCTGATCCGTTTCAGGCGCGTCAGCCTCGAGCGCTTCGAGGCCCGTTTCGGAGGCTTCGACAGGCTCGGGACGAATCAGCCGGAATTCGATCCGCCGGTTTGCTTCGCGGCCTTCCTCGGTGTCGTTGTCCGCGATGGGCTGTGTTTCACCGTATCCAACAGCAGTGTAGCTGCTGGTGGGAATGCGCCGCCCGCGCAGTTCGTTCAGAATCGATTGCGCCCGTGCCTGGCTGAGCTGCTGGTTCATCTCTTCGCGGCCCTGGCTGTCTGTATGGCCCTGGATTTCCAACCGGATCGGCCCGCAGTCGCGCAGGATGTCGGCGATCTGATTCACCGTATCGCGTGAGTCGGATGCGATCGTTGCCGATCCGGGTTCGAACGCAATTTTGCTGACGGTTTGGATTTCGGCGATCTGCGCTTCGCAGACTTCAGGATCGGGCAGCGCGTCTTCGGGCTCTGGCGGAGGCTGATGGGTGATCGTCAGGGTGAATTCCTGCCCCTCACCTAGCTTGTCCGACAACTGACCTGCGATACGGGCCTTGGCATCCTCTTCATGGCTGAGGCCGGTCAGTTCGACTGAGCCTGGTGTTACGGTCAGGGCCCCGTTTTGAAGCTGGGCCAACGCCTCAAGACCGGCCAGAACACGCACCGGCCAATCTGCCGGAAGCCCGGGCACGATGCGGGTCGCGGTATAGACCTGATCCGAGCCGAAGGCCGCGCGGGCATAGCTGTCGACCATGTCCCGCAGCGTTTCATCCCCCAGACGCCCTCGCAGTTGCACAAGCCCTTCGGGGCTGCGGGTTGCCGAGAACTCGACGGGTCCGGTCTGTTCGCGGGTTTCAGGTTCCGGCAGCACGGCATGCAGGGCAAAGACCTGAGGCAACGCTGTTTCAAGCTCGCCCACAACCCGGTCGAACAAGGCTGGATCCGTGCCTTGCGCCGCAACCAGGGTGATGTCCGCATCCGACATCGTGACCGAGCCTTTGCCGATTATGGCCAGCGCCTGAATGCTCTTCTCGGCGGCTTCGGGCCAGCGTGGCGAGGGCTCGCCCAGGCCGATGGTGCAGGAATATGGCCCGGACAACCCGGCATCGCGCGCGGCGGTCACGATCCGGTCGCGCGCTTTTTCATCCTGTGCCGAGCAGGCGTCAAATTGCCCGCCGTCTTCGTTGATCAGAAAACGCAGCGTAAAGGGCGTTATGACGGGACGAGGCGCCGAGATCGCCAGCCCGATCCGCAGGCTGGGCGGCGCGGCGCGGGTCAAATCGCGTTCGAGACGTTGTTTTTCCTGTTGGCTGTCCGCAATGGCGGTGATTTTGACCAATTTGGGGTTTGCGGAAATTTTGGCACGCGGCAGGCTGGCCAGCGCCTCGATGGCATATGATATCGCGGCATCCCAACCATCGGGCTTGGGATAATCCGCGGTTTCCATCAGGTCCGAAACTGCGGTGTTGCGGTCGAGGTTGCTCAACCTTCTGATCAGGGCATCTCTGTCTTCGCTGGCCGGGATCAGGCCGATGATCGAGATGCCGTGATCGTTGCGCAGAATTTCCGCCGAAAAGCGCGGCGGCGCCAGGGCAGAGGTCGCTTCGACCTCCATTTCATCGATTACGCGGGACGCATCGACCTTGGTTCCGGCTGCGGTCAGTGCGTTGAATCGTGTCGCCTCATCCGGTGCAATTCCGGTCAGGACCACGCGCAAGCCATCTGACTCGACCTCGGCCCAGTCGTGTCCTTTGAGGTCAAGCGCCCTGCGCACAGCGAATTCCGATGTCTCTTCGATCTTTGTGACGGCATAGCTGGCTGCCAAAAGCGACAGCCCGGCTGATACAAGAAAGATCAGGGAAACAACGATAAAATACGGCAGACGCATATTTGGGTTTGACACTCCTCAGGCGGTTGGGCCGATCTTTACAGGCCCCGTTCAGCAGGTGCAATCAGAGCAACAGGGCGACGCAGAGGAAGATCAGCGGAATCAAGCCAGTGTCACGATTGACCCTGAACAATTGCAACAGCCTGGCATTGTCTTCGATGTCCAGCGCGCGGAGTTGCCACATCATGTGCCAGCCCATTGCCCAAGGACCACAGAGCGCAACGCCCAGTGCCAGCATCGAGGCATCCGGCACCCCTGCATCGACGATGGCCAGCCCCATCAGCGACACGGTTGCCACCAAAAAGTACTTCAGCCACCGCGCTGTATCGGCTCCGAACAGACGAGCGGTTGACTTGACGCCGATCAGTTCGTCATCCTCGGCATCCTGATGCGCATAGATGGTGTCGTAGAACAGGGTCCACGCGATTCCAGACAGGTAAAGCGTCACTGCTGGCCATCCGACGGAACCGCTATGGGCCGCCCAGGCCAGAAGCGCGCCCCAGTTGAAGGCCAGCCCCAGAAACACCTGAGGCCACCAGGTAAACCGTTTGGCAAACGGATAGATCGTCACTGGCAGCAGGGAAAGAACGCCCATTGCGATGGCCGCCTGATTGAAGCTGAGAAGGATGCCAAGCGCCAGAATGCATTGCAGGATCATCCAGACCGCGGCCTGTCGGACACTGACCTGACCCGAAGGAATCGGGCGCGAGCGTGTGCGTTCGACCTGCCCGTCGAATTCCCGATCCGTAATGTCATTCCACGTGCAACCGGCGCCCCGCATCAGGAAGGCCCCAATTGCGCATCCCATGGCGATCCACAGATCTTCCCAACGCGGCTGACCATCATGCAGGATCGCCAGCGCCAGCCCCCACCAACAGGGAATCAGCAGCAGCCATGTTCCGATGGGGCGGTCCGCGCGGCTGAGGCGCAGATAGGGGCGGGCAAAGGCCGGGGCGTGGGTGTCGACCCAGTTGCCGCTGACGGCATCGGCGACTTGACCATCTGGTGTTGGGGCATTGCCTTGCATATGTAGGGTCTCATGAGTGCGAAGATCAGACTGTATGTAGAGCAGCCCTTGGGTCAGGGGCAATCGGTTCCTTTGACGCGCGACCAGGCGCACTATCTGTTTGGCGTCATGCGATTGCCGGTTGGCGGAGCAGTGGCGCTGTTTAACGGCAAAGATGGAGAGTGGCTGGCCGAGGTGGCCGAGTCCGGAAAGCGTGGCGGTGCTCTGACCTGTATCAGGCAGACCAAACCTTTGCAGCTACCCCCCGATCTGTGGTTCCTGTTTGCGCCGATCAAAAAGGCGCGCACCGATTTCATTGTTGAAAAAGCAGCTGAAATGGGGGCGGCCCGCATCCTGCCAGTTCAGACCGAATTCACCAATTCCGAACGCATCCGGCAAGACCGGCTTCAGGCTCATGCAATCGAAGCAGCTGAACAATGCGGTGGAACCTACGTGCCCGAAGTGGCAGACCTTCAGCGGCTGGACCGCGTGCTGAAGACCTGGCCTGAAGGTCGGCAGTTGATGTTCTGCAACGAGGCCGAGGTCGGCTCGGCCCTGCGGTTGGCGGCGAATGAAAAAGGGCGCCCATGGGCGATTCTCATCGGCCCGGAAGGCGGGTTTTCCAACGCTGAGCGCGCGCGTCTGACAGGGTTGCCATTCGCACATGTGGTCAGCCTTGGCCCTCGTATCCTGCGGGCCGACACGGCAGCGGTGGCTGCATTGACCATGTGGCAGCAGGCGCTGGGGGATTGGGCGTGACGCCACCACCGCGCCTCCATGTTCTGACCAGCCTGGCCTCAGGACATGCCGTCGTCTTGCGCAGGGGGCCCAGCCATCAAGTTGCTGCCTTACTGTGGGACCGTGGGCGCGGTGCGGTTCAGATGGGGCAGTGGATTGGCGCGCGTATCCATGAATACCGTTGCGATCTGTCGCCCTCAGGGGATCACCTGGTGTATTTCGCCTGCCGGGGTGGACGATGTTGGACTGCAGTGTCCAAAGCGCCTTGGCTGACGGCGATTGCCTACTGGCCGCAATCCGACAGTTGGATGGGCGGGGGCGCGTTTACCGAAGATGGAAAACTTTGGCTGAACGGAGCCGCTTCGCCCGCCGCGCTTCCGGATGGATTGAAGCCAGCCAAGACTGGCGCGTACCCCCATTCCACAGATGGGTTTCATATGGGGGATCTGGTTCTGTCGCGACTCAAGCTGCGAGGTTGGCATCTTGTGCGCGGCCAAAAATATGAAATGGAATTGAAGCGCGGTGTGTCAAAGCATTGCAGCCTAAGCCAGACTTTTTCGCTGAGTAGGAAGAATCGCGCGCTCATTTCCAGTCAATACGCCATCAACCTCTCAGACGAACAATGCACAACTGATTGCTCTGCATGGGAATGGGCCGATTTCTGGGGCGATGAACTGCAGTGGGCTGAAGGTGGAGCACTTTGGCAAGCGCGACTCTCTGATGCCGGTGGGCTTGAAGAACGCCGATTGGTACACGATTTCTCAACTATGCAGTTTGAAGCAATCACGGCACCATATAAGGGTGTTTCCACGGGAGAGCCGACATGAGTTTCATCAGGCCCGAAGCCAAACTGGCCCTGTGGCGCTGGCGCGAGCTGTTGGTGGCAGGTTTGGTTCTGTTGCTGGGCCTGAGCTGGATCAACGGACCTGGCGGTTTGCTGGGCTGGTTGGGTTGGATTCTGACCGCTTTTGCAATCGCTCTGGCCGTCATCGGCATTCAGCGCGCGCGCTTTCGCAATGGCGCAGGCGGTCCGGGGATCGTAACAATCGACGAAGGTCAGATAACTTATCTTGGTCCGCTGGATGGTGGTATCGTTGCGGCTCGGGAAATTGAGCGGCTGGCGCTCGATCCGACCTCGACGCCGGCGCATTGGGTGTTGGAACAACCGGGTCAGGCGGTGCTTCACATTCCTGTGAATGCGGAAGGGGCCGAGGCGCTGTTCGATGTCTTCTCGGCGCTTCCGGGCCTGAAAACCGAGCATATGCTGGCCGAACTGAACGGTGGATCGGCCCATCCGGTCGTGATTTGGGAGCGTACGCCCTCGCGCCCTCCACACCTTCGGCTGCATTGACACTGGCGCGGTTTGCCCCCACGACTGGCCAAAAGACAGACACATCAGGATCGGAGCACGGGTCTCATGTCCATCCCCCAGTCCGGCGGCGGACCAATCGAACGCCACGAGCAATTGGCCGAATATCTGGAGTCGGGCTGCAAGCCCAAGGCAGACTGGCGCATCGGCACCGAGCATGAGAAATTCGGCTACTGCAAGGACACGCTGAAACCGTTGCCGTTCGAAGGTGCGCGATCCATCGTGGCGGTGTTGGAGGGCCTGCGTGACCGGCACGGTTGGGCCGAAGTCCGTGAAGCGGGTCATCTGATCGGTCTGGAAAAGGACGGCGCCAATGTCAGCCTGGAGCCGGGCGGCGCGCTGGAGCTGTCGGGTGCTCCGCTCGAGACCATCCACGAAACCTGTGATGAGGTGAACACCCACCTGCGCGAGGTAAAGGACATCGCAGATGAGATCGGCGTGGGTTTCATCGGTCTGGGCGCGGCGCCGACCTGGACACATGAGGAAATGCCGTTGATGCCCAAAGGGCGGTACCGGCTGATGAACGACTATATGGAAAAGGTCGGCACCATGGGCCGCGCCATGATGCGGCGCACCTGTACGGTGCAGGTCAATATCGACTTCGGCTCCGAGGCCGACATGGTGCAGAAACTGCGCGTCGCGCTGGCCTTGCAGCCGGTGGCAACAGCGTTGTTTGCGAACTCACCTTTTTTCGAAGGCAAGGTAAATGGCCAGAAAAGCTGGCGCAGTTACATCTGGCGGCATTTGGACGATGCGCGCACGGGCATGCTGCCTTTCGTGTTCGAAGACGGCTTTGGGTTTGAGCGTTACGTGCAATACGCGCTCGATGTTCCGATGTATTTCGTCTATCGCGACGGCCAGTACATCAATGCGCTGGGCATGTCGTTCCGCGACTTCCTGAAAGGCGAACTGCCCGCCCTGCCGGGGGAAACGCCCACGCTCAGCGATTGGGCCGATCATCTGACAACCGCCTTCCCCGAGGCGCGGATCAAGAAGTTCATGGAAATGCGCGGGGCCGATGGTGGACCATGGCGGCGCCTGTGTGCCTTGCCCGCCTTCTGGGTCGGCCTGACTTACGACCAAACGGCCCTGGACGCGGCCTGGGATCTGGTCAAAGGCTGGGACACCGAAACCCGCGAGGCGCTGCGTGTCGCGGCTGCCAAAGTTGGCCTGCAAGCGAAGGTCGGCAACATCAACATGCACGATCTGGCGCGTGAGGTTGTTGCGATCTCCGAAGCCGGCCTGAAAGCCCGCGCCTATCCCGGGGCCGGTGGCCTGGTGCCGGACGAGACCCATTTCCTCAACGCGCTCAAGGACAGCATCCAAAGCGGGAAAGTGCCTGCGGATGAGTTGCTGGAACACTACAACGGCGACTGGAACGGTGATCTGACCCGGATTTTCCCCGAATACAGCTATTGATCCGCCCGGTCCCGCTTGCATTCGCGGGGCTGGCCCGATAGCAGGTTGGCGACCAAATTCAGAGGGCGTCATGGACGATCTTAAGGCAAAATATCTGGGCCAAATCGCCGAGGCAGGCGACGAGAACGCGCTTGAGGCGATCCGCGTCGCCGCCGTGGGCAAAAAAGGCGAGGTCGCGCTGAAGATGCGCGAGTTGGGTAAAATGACGCCCGAGGAACGCCAGGTGGCAGGCCCCGCGCTGAATGCCCTGAAGGATGAGATCAACTCGGCGCTGTCCGCCAAAAAGGCCGCGCTGGCCGATGCCGCGCTGGATGAACGCCTGCGCACCGAATGGCTGGATGTCACCCTGCCGACCCGCGCGCGCCGTCAGGGCTCGATCCACCCGGTCAGCCAGGCGACCGAGGAACTGACCGCGATCTTTGCCGAACTGGGCTTTTCGGTGGCCGAAGGGCCGCGGATCGAGACCGACTGGCACAATTTCGACGCGCTGAACATCCCCGGCCACCACCCCGCGCGGGCCGAGATGGACACGTTCTATATGCACCGCGCTGAAGGCGACAATCGCCCGCCGCATGTGCTGCGGACCCATACGTCTCCGGTGCAGATCCGGTCGATGGAGAAACAGGGCGCGCCGATCCGTGTGATCTGTCCGGGCGGCGTGTATCGCGCCGATTATGACCAGACCCACACGCCGATGTTCCATCAGGTCGAGGGGCTGGCGATCGACAAAGACATCTCGATGGCGAACCTGAAATGGGTTCTGGAGGAGTTCGTGAAAGCGTTCTTCGAGGTCGACGATGTCGAACTGCGCTTCCGCGCCTCGCACTTCCCCTTCACCGAACCCTCGGCCGAGGTCGATATCCGCTGTTCGTGGGATAACGGTCAGCTGAAGATCGGCGAGGGTGACGACTGGATGGAAATCCTCGGCTCGGGCATGGTCCACCCCAAGGTGATCGCCGCCGGTGGGATCGACCCCGAGGTCTATCAGGGTTTTGCCTTCGGCATCGGCATCGACCGTCTGGCGATGCTGAAATACGGCATTCCGGATCTGCGGGCGTTCTTTGATTCCGACCTGCGCTGGCTGCGGCACTACGGGTTTGCGGCGCTGGATATGCCGAACCTGCATGGTGGTTTGTCTCGGTAATGGAACCAATTTCCGCCTTAGAGAGTTTGAGCCAAGACTTCTCTTGGCT
Organism: Ruegeria sp. BHSA118; assembly: GCF_059613405.1. Lineage (NCBI taxonomy): Bacteria > Pseudomonadati > Pseudomonadota > Alphaproteobacteria > Rhodobacterales > Roseobacteraceae > Ruegeria > Ruegeria sp. BHSA118. The sequence continues at coordinate 10,075 of NZ_JBXWSM010000078.1, read as the reverse complement.
CCCAGCAGTTCTCGAATGGCTCGGCGAGTTGGTTAAGAATTTGAGCCCCTTGATTGCTTTGGCAGGAGCAATTTACCTTTACTACAAGAAGGCTGCTTCTGAGCGATATGAACTTCGTCGCGATGAGCGCCGGAAGGTTTACGCTGAATACCTGCACCAATGTGGGTTGCTTTGGAACGAAGTTTCGGGAGGCCCCAAAGACTCTAAGATTTCCCTGCAAACTTCTAACCTAAAACGCTACTCTGAGGAACTAAAGTTGTTGGCCTCCGTTGATGTTTACAAAAGGGCCTTTGAGGTTTTGCTCATCTATACCGATTATGGTTCATTCGTTTTGTCGCTAACTCCAAGCCAGTGGGCTGACAAGACAGATGCTCAAAAAGATGTTGATATCGAATTCACAGTCAAACTGACTGCAGCAACCGATAGTCTGATCTCCTCCATGAAAGAGGATTTGAGTTAGTTGGATACCTCTTGAAACCGCCCGCATGGGCTGGCGGCAACAAAGTTCGTGAATTGAACTGACGGTCAGGCGATGGCGCGGCTTGTTACAGGCTCGCACGGGGTTGTGACGTGACTTGGCGCGTAGGCTGAGTAGGGTCGGGCGCATGATCTATCGACTGCTCTGCTTCTTCTTGCTGTTCGCGACCCAAGCCGTTGCCGTGGATACTTGCCACGGCGATATCGCCTGCGAGGTCGGCGACCGCTCGTATCACGTGCTGGAACCGAACGGGTGGGATGGCAAAACACCTCTGCCGGTGTTGCTGCATTTCCACGGCTGGGCGCGGCAAGGCACCGTGGTGGTGAACCATGAACGCATTGCAGGTGCGACGAAACGGCGGGGCGTGTTGCTGGTCGCGCCGAACGGGTTGGGCAAAAGCTGGGATTTCTGGACATCGGATACCGGCGACGTGCCTTTTGCCGACCGGGTGCTGGGGGACGTCGCCAAGCGCTATCCGATTGACCCTAACCGTATCTATGTCTCGGGCTATTCCTTCGGCGGCGCGATGGCGTGGCGCTATGTCTGCCAGTCGGGCAATGACATTGCCGCTTTGCTGGCCGTAGCGGGCAGCATTCGCCAGACCGAAGACTGCCCCGAAGCCCCGCGTGAGGCGCGGCATGTGCATGGCCTCAGCGATACTGTGATGGATTTTCCTTATGGCGCGAATGGCGACACGACCTATCCGGTGGCCCTGTGGCGGGAAAAGTACAACTGCAACGGAGCAACCCCGCGCGGCGATTGGAGCGTGGTGCCGATCCTGACGCTCAGCCGCGTGGAATGGACCGATTGCGCACAAGGGCGGGTGGTGCTGGACACCCATCCGGGCGGGCATTTCATCCCGCATGGCTGGATCGGGCGGCAATTGGACGAGCTTTTGGGCCGCACCCCCACTTATCCGTGACCCGCAGCGCTTGCACCTTGGCGCATTCTTTGTCATTGCCTGTGCCGACTGGATATCTGCCAAAAAAGGCCCCGAGCAATGAAATTCACTCTGTCCTGGCTGAAAGACCACCTCGATACCGATGCGTCGGTTGATGAGATCACTGAGGCGCTGACCGATCTTGGCCTTGAGGTCGAAGAGGTCATCAACCCGGCTGACAAGCTCAAGGACTTTACGCTGGGCTATGTGAAACACGCGGAAAAACACCCTGACGCCGACAAGCTGCGTGTCTGCAAGGTGGACACGGATGAAGGCGAGTTGCAGATCATCTGCGGCGCGCCCAACGCCCGCGAAGGGATCACTGTCGTCGTCTGCAAACCGGGCATTTATATCCCCGGTCTGGATCTGACGATCAGTGTCGGCAAGATCCGCGGCGTCGAAAGCTTTGGCATGATGGCGTCCGAGCGCGAGCTGGAGCTGTCGGACGAACATGACGGCATCATCGAGCTGCCCTCGGGCGAGGTCGGTGACAGGTTCGTTGATTGGCTTGCCGAGAATGACCCGTCGAAAGTCGATCCCGTGATCGAGATCGCGATCACTCCGAACCGGCCCGATGCGCTGGGCGTGGAAGGCATCGCGCGTGATCTGGCGGCGCGTGGGATCGGTACTTTGAAACAGCGCGACTACGTGCCGGTGCCGGGTGATTTCGAAAGCCCGATCAAGGTGACGATTGACGACGGCACGCTGGACGGCGCGCCGCATTTCACCGGCCGTCTGATCCGTGGAGTGAAGAATGGCCCCAGCCCGCAATGGTTGCAGGATCAGTTGAAGGCGATTGGTCTGCGTCCGATTTCGGCGCTGGTGGATATCACCAACTATATGACCTTTGACCATAACCGCCCCCTGCATGTGTTTGACGCGGACAAGGTGCAGGGCAACCTTCGCGTTCACCGCGCCAAAGGCGGTGAAACCCTGGTGGCGCTGGACGAGAAGGAATACACGCTTCAGCCCGGCATGATGGTTATTTCCGATGACAAAGGCCCGGAATCCATCGCAGGTATCATGGGCGGTCAGGAAACCGGCTGCACCGAGGATACTGTGAACGTCTTCCTGGAAAGCGCGTTCTGGGATCATGTGCAAATCGCGCTGACGGGTCGGGCGCTGAAAATCAATTCGGACGCGCGGTATCGGTTCGAACGCGGCGTGGACCCTGAATACACGCTGGAAGGGCTTGAGCACGCAACCCAGTTGATTCTGGACATCTGCGGCGGCGAAGCGTCCAAAGTGGTAGAGGCGGGCAAAGCGCCGAACCACGCGCGTGCGTACAAGCTAGATGCCGAACGGGTGCAGTCTCTGGTCGGGATGGACATTCCCGAAAGCGAGCAGCGTCAGACGCTGACCCGTCTGGGTTTCCGTCTGGAGGGCGAGATGGCCCATGTGCCCAGCTGGCGCCCCGATATCATGGGTGAGGCCGATCTGGTGGAAGAGGTCGCACGGATCGCCTCGTTGACCAAGTTGCAGGGCAAGCCCTTGCCACGTGTCACCGATGGTATTCCCAAGCCGGTGATGACACCGACGCAGCGCCGCCAGTCCATGGCGCGCCGCACCTGCGCCGCACTGGGTTACAACGAATGCGTCACCTATACGTTCATCGATCAGGCTTCGGCTGCGTTGTTCGGTGGCGGGGATGACGCGACCATGCTTGAAAACCCGATCTCGTCCGAGATGAGCCACATGCGCCCCGATCTGCTGCCCGGATTGTTGCAGGCCACGGCCCGCAATCAGGCACGCGGATACGCCGACGTCGCCCTGTTCGAGGTTGGCCCCGTTTTCCATGATGGCGAACCCGGCGACCAGAAAACCCAGATCGCCGGCCTGATGGTTGGCCGCAACGGCCCCAAGGATGTGCACGGGGCCTCGCGCCCAGCGGATGTCTTTGATGCCAAGGCGGATGCCGAGGCCGTTCTTGCGGCGATCGGAGCACCGGCCAAGGTACAGATTCTGCGCGACGGCGATGCCTGGTGGCACCCGGGTCGTCACGGCAAGATCTGTCTGGGCCCAAAAAAGGTGCTGGGTGTTTTTGGTGAGCTGCACCCGCGCGTGTTGCAGGCGATGGATATCAAGGGTCCGGCAATGGCCTTTACGATCTGGCCCGACGAGGTTCCCTTGCCCCGCAAGTCCGGTGCCACACGTGCCGCATTGGAATTGCGTGACTTGCAAGCGGTCGAACGTGACTTTGCCTTTGTCGTTGATGAAAACGTCGAGGCGCTGACATTGGTGAACGCCGCGGCAGGTGCCGACAAGGCGCTGATCGAAGATGTGCGTGTCTTTGACGAATTCATCGGCGGCAGCCTGGGTGAAGGTAAAAAATCGCTGGCCATAACGGTACGATTGCAGCCGACAGAGCAGACGCTGAAGGAAAAGGACATCGAAGCGGTGGCCGAAAAGATCATCGCCAAAGTTTCCAAGGCAACCGGCGGCGTTCTGCGGGGCTGATGCAGGGCCGCCTCCGGCGGGAGTATTTCAGAAAAGATGAAAGGGCGGTGTCGCCCTTTTGTGTATTTACGGAGGACGAAAGATGCTGAACGTGTACCTCTCTGGCGAAATCCACACCGATTGGCGCGAACAGATCATCGACGGCGCGCAGGGGTTGGACATCACATTCAACAGCCCGGTGACGGACCACGCGGCAAGCGACGATTGCGGCGTTGCCATTCTTGGGGAAGAGCCGAACAAATACTGGCATGACCACAAGGGGGCGATGGTCAACGCGATCCGGACCCGAAAGGGCATTTCGGATGCCGACGTGGTGGTTGTCCGGTTTGGCGACAAGTACAAACAGTGGAACGCGGCTTTTGATGCGGGCTATGCCGCAGCGCTGGGTAAATCCATTATCGTGCTGCACGGTCCCGAGCATCAGCACGCGTTGAAAGAAGTTGATGCAGCCGCGCTGGCCGTGGCGGAAAAGCCCGCGCAGGTTGTCGAAATCCTGCGATATGTGCTGACGGGTGCACTGCCGGGCTGAGCTTTGCGAAGAGGGTGCCGATATTGGCACCCTGTTGATCGCGAAACAGATTAAGCGCGTGCGGGTATGGTCTTGCCGCGCTGCACCGCCGGGCGCTGCATGAAACGGTCGACATAAGCGACCACATTGGCGTAGTCGTCCCAGCCGACAACCTCTTTTGCGCCGTAGAAGTCCAGAGCATTCAACCAGGGGGCAAGAGCGATATCGGCGATGGAGTAATCGCCGGCGATCCAGTCTTTCCCGTCCAATTGCGTGTTGACCACGTTCAGCAAGCGTTTGGCCTCGTTGATATAGCGTTCGCGCGGTCGGGGGTCTTCGATTTCGCTGCCCGCGAATTTGTAGAAAAAGCCAAGCTGGCCAAACATTGGCCCTACGCCCCCCATTTGGAACATCAGCCATTGTGTAATGCGATGCTTGTCTGCTGCGCTTTGTCCCAGCAACTTGCCTGATTTTTCGGCCAGATACAGCAGGATTGCCCCGCTTTCGAACAGGGTCAGGGGCTTACCGTCCGGCCCGTTGGGATCGATGATGGCGGGGATCTTGTTGTTTGGGTTCAGCGACAGAAACTCGGGGCTTTTGACATCCGCATCCGACAGCGTCACCAGATGGGGCTCATAGGGCAGGCCGGTTTCCTCCAGCATGATCGACGCCTTAACGCCGTTTGGAGTCGGATAGGAATACAGTTGAATCCTGTCCGGGGATTGCGCGGGCCAGCGCGCCATGATCGGATGAGGTTTGTTGTCCAGCATTGGGGGCTCCTGTTTGGCTGTCTGCGTAAAAGCTAGGGCCCAAGCCTGATTTATATAAGCCCTTGGCGATGTGCATTTCCGGTCAGGCCGTGTTTTCTGACGAACAAAGGGGAAATCCAGCGAAACTCGCACCTAGACCGGAAGCCAAACTTGGCTCACACTCTGGTGACCCCCGCGAAAACCTCGCGGGTTTCTTGCTGTTGAAAGGAGATGGGCGTGGATGAGGTCGTAACACAGGTGGGTGCATTTGCCCCGCTGATCATGAGTGCCGTCAAGGCGCTTGTCGTTCTGATCCTGGGCTGGATCGTGGCTGGTGCAATCGGGGGCATGGTTCGCCGCCGGATCAATTCGACGCCGCATATTGATCCGACGCTTGGGAACTTTATGGCAAGCTTGGTCAAATGGGCTATTCTCGCCATGGTTCTGGTTGCGGTTCTAGGCATCTTCGGAATTGAAGCCACCAGCATCGTCGCCATTCTGGGTGCTGCGTCCCTGGCTATCGGCCTGGCGCTGCAAGGCACACTCAGCGATCTGGCGGCCGGTGTGATGCTGGTTGTCTTCCGGCCCTACAAGCTGGGTCAATTTGTTGATATCGGCGGCACGTCTGGCACCGTAAAGGACCTGAACCTGTTCACCACCGAGCTGGTGACACCCGATAACGTGCAGATCATTGTTCCGAACGGTCAGTCATGGGGCTCGATCATCACGAACTACTCTGCCCATGACACGCGTCGTGTCGATCTGGTGTTCGGAATCGATTATGGTGACAGCGCGGACAAAGCCATGCAGATCATTCTGGATGTGGCCAAAGCGGACAGTCGCATTCACGGCGACCCTGAGCCCTGGGTTCGGGTTACGAACCTCGGAGACAGCTCGGTGGATCTGACAGCACGGCTGTGGTGCTCGGCGCCGGACTATTGGGATGTCAAATTCGAGCTGACGAAAACGATCAAGGAAGCCTTTGACGAAAAGGGTATTTCGATCCCTTATCCTCATTCGGTGGAGATCCAGAAACAGGGATGATGGCTCCCGCCCGTCGATCGGGCATTCGAAAATGCCCTCCTCCCGTTGGGCCGGGCACCGCGCAAGGGCGCGGTGCCCTTTTCTTTGTTCAAACCGTCGCCTTAAGTCCGATGGCGCCACGCCTGTGGCGTGGTGCTATGCCCAACGCTGGAAATCGCTTTTCAAAAGCGATTTCAGGGGCGGGAGCGGTTACGACTTGACGATCACGTTGGGCGAGACGACGTCGATACCAAGGGCCTTGCCGACCGCATAGTAGGTCAGCTTGCCAGCGTGGACGTTCAGACCTTCCAGCAGATGCGGATCGTCCTGACACGCCTGTTTCCAGCCTTTGTCCGCCAGAGACAGCATGAACGGCATCGTGGCGTTGCCCAGGGCGATGGTCGAGGTGCGCGCCACTGCGCCCGGCATGTTGGCAACGCAGTAATGCATGATACCATCGACGTCGTAGATCGGGTCGGCATGTGTGGTGGCTTTCGAAGTCTCGAAGCACCCGCCCTGGTCGATGGCAACATCGACAAGTACGGCACCGGGTTTCATCGTCGACAGCTGGGCGCGCGAGACAAGTTTCGGGGCCGCAGCACCGGGGATCAGAACGGCACCGATGACCATATCTGCATCCTGGATCAGCTCGGCGGTGGCACCTGCGGTCGAATACTGATTCTTGAAGGTGCCGCCAAAGACGTCGTCCAGATAGCGCAGCCGCGGCAAGGAGCGGTCCAGAACGGTGACATCCGCGCCCATTCCGGCGGCGATCTTCGCCGCATGGGTTCCTACGACGCCGCCGCCGATTACGACCACTTTGGCAGGGCCGACACCGGGTACGCCGCCCATCAGAACGCCGCGCCCGCCATTGGCTTTTTGCAGTGTCCACGATCCGACCTGAGGGGCCAGGCGACCGGCGACTTCGGACATCGGTGCCAACAGGGGCAGGCCGCCGTTCGCATCGGTCACGGTCTCATAGGCGATTGCGGTGCAGCCCGATTCCAGCAGGTCATGCGTCTGATCCGGGTCCGGAGCCAGATGCAGATAGGTGAACAGCAGCTGCCCTTCGCGCAGCATCTTGCGTTCCACGGCCTGGGGTTCCTTGACCTTCACGATCATGTCGGCGATGGCAAATACTTCTTCCGCAGTGTCGATGATACGCGCGCCAGCCGCGACATAGGCGTCATTGTCGAAACCTGCGCCAATGCCTGCGCCGGATTCGATCAGGACTTCGTGACCACGTGCAACTGCTTCCTGAGCAGCATTGGGCGTCATCCCGACGCGGAATTCCTGAGGTTTGATTTCCTTGGGGCAACCGATTTTCATGGGGCTCTCCGTTCATAAGCTGCTTAAATTATGTGCATTTTGTCGCGCAATTTCTGTGAAAGAAAACGTGTCAATACGTTTTTCTTTGGAAGAATTTCGCGTAATATGTGAAAATCTTGCAAAGGACTTGCGCAAATGAGCTTGGATACGACTGATCGAAAGATTCTGGCGGCATTGCAAAAAAACGGCAGGATGTCGAATTCGGAATTGTCTGAACAGGTCAACCTGTCTCCGTCGGCTTGCCACCGGCGTGTTCAGCGGCTGGAGGTCGAAGGCTACATTCGCAACTATGTGGCCCTGCTGGATGCGCGGAAGATGAACGTGCCGACAACGGTCTTTGTCGAGATCACGCTACAGGGTCAGGCCGAAGAGGTTCTGGATGCGTTTGAAAAGGCGGTGGCCCGGATACCGGATGTGCTGGAATGCCATCTGATGGCCGGTACGGCGGATTACATTCTGAAAGTTGTGGCGGAAAACACCGAAGATTTCGCCCGCATCCATCGGCAATACCTGTCGCGCCTGCCCGGGGTGGCGCAAATGCAAAGCTCGTTTGCCCTGCGTACCGTGTTCAAGACCACGGCCTTGCCCGTCTGATTGTCATAAAGGCGCGGGATAGGTGAACAGAAAAAGGTGGGTCAGGTTGAAGCCGAAATGCATCATCACAGGTACCCACAGGCGTCTGGTTGCATAGTATCCCAATCCGCAGGCCAGCCCGAGAATGGAAGCAAAAATCACCAGCGCCGGACCCCCGGCGAAATGGGCCAGTCCGAACAGCAGGCTGGCTGCGATCACGCTGCAAGCGGCCCCGAAGCGCGAGGAGATGGCCGATTGCAGATAGCCACGAAAGAAGGCTTCTTCCGTCAGGCAGGTCAGAAACAGGTTGGACAGGGCAAATACCAGCCACCAGGGCGGGACCGCAAATTCCGGCTGCACCGCGCCAAAGGCAAGCCCCAACAGAAACAGCCCCGGCAAGAGCAGCAACCCTGCCAGCAAAGCTGTGCGTTTGATCTGCGCTTTGTCGCGCAGCATCCCGGGCCGGGCCAGAAGAACGGCAAAGAAGACCATCGGTTTGTCCAGGTTCAGATGCAGGGTGAAACGGGCACTTCCCGCACCTGCCTGTACCTGATCCAAAATTTTCAAATTCTCGAATCCCGGCAGCAGATGTGCACCCATGACCAGGCACCACAGGATCAACAACAGGTGTCCGGCGACAGCAGGCCACCCTTTCAGATGGGGCAGCAACGAAGCTCCGACCAGACCAAAGGCCACCGCGGCGATCGCCATGGGTGACATCAATCCTGTCGCCGAGGCAATGCTGATGAACAAAACCAGCAACGACAAGCCGATGCCTGTCCGCCGGGCCAGCACCAACAATTGCGCTGATATCAGAACAAGCCAGGGCCAGATCGCGGGCATCGCGGAAAGAAGGAATGTCACAATCGCCTCACCTTTGTCATGTGCACCGTGATGCCGCACCAAAACGAGGCAATGCAAGCAGCCATGGCCAAGCGCCGTGCATTGCGTCAATTCAGACGCTTGTATCCCGCGGGCCAGATGTACAAATTCAGGGGAAAGACCGTATACCCGCGCTGGACCTGATTTGCAGGCACAACAACAGCCGCAGGACTCGTGACCCTCGCATCAATTCATCTGGTGACATCAGACGGTAACACGGGCCCGATATGGTCCGAACCCGAAGACCGAGAAGGAGCTGACCTTGGACAACGAAAACACTGGCGCCCCCAAAGACTGGCTGGAAGCCGAGCTGGAGGACACGCTGGACGAAGATTTCGAGATAGAATTCAGTGAGCCAATGCTGTCGATGGAAGTCCGCAAAATCTATCGGGAACAGCATCCGGACATGTTGGATCGCAAGGTTTACTTCCGCAACCTGCTGCGCCTGCAAGCCGAACTGATCAAGGTGCAGGACTGGGTGCAGCATACCGGGGCCAAGGTCTGTATCTTGTTTGAAGGCCGTGACAGTGCCGGCAAGGGCGGGGTGATCAAGCGGATCACCCAGCGTCTGAACCCGCGCGTCGCGCGCGTGGTGGCATTGCCGGCACCCAGCCGCCGCGAGCAAAGCCAGTGGTATTTCCAGCGCTACGTACCGCATCTGCCGGCGGCGGGTGAAATCGTTCTGTTCGACCGCTCCTGGTACAACCGGGCCGGAGTCGAGCGGGTGATGGGTTTTGCGTCCGAGGACCAGGTTGAACAATTCTTTCAGGACGTTCCCGAATTCGAACGGATGCTGGTGCGGTCAGGGATCATTCTGCTGAAATACTGGTTCTCAATCACGGACGAGGAACAGCAGTTGCGATTCCTCATGCGTATTCACGATCCGATGAAGCAATGGAAGCTGTCGCCGATGGATCTTGAATCCCGCATCCGCTGGGAATCCTACACAAAGGCCAAAGAGGATATGCTTTTCCGGACCAATATCCCCGAGGCCCCGTGGTACATCGTCGAAGGCAATGACAAAAAACGCGAACGGCTGAACTGTATCGAGCATCTTTTGACAAAAATCCCATACGAGGACGTGCCTCAGGAAAAGGTCAATCTGCCCGACCGCAAGTACAACCCGGAATACGAAC
>NZ_JBXWSM010000077.1:0-18413 GCF_059613405.1 Ruegeria sp. BHSA118 | reverse complement strand
TTTCGATCCCGAACGCCCGTCTCCTATTCATCCGGTTGAGATGACATTGGACGATCTTGACGCGATCCTCGCGTTTGTATCGCGCATCGACGCTGCGGATCTGGGTGCACCCCTGAAGCTTCAGTGATCCTTTCTGTCTGAATAGTAATCCTCGGTTGTGACGACCCGTGGCCTGGGTTTTGACTGGAACGGATTGTCTTGCTGTTGGAACTGCACGTTCACCCGGCAATTGTCACACATCTGGATCATCCGCGCCTGATCCGACGTCGCGAACATCGGATGCGTGCCCGACAGCTTCTCCATGATCCGCTCAACCGTGGATTTCACGCCGAACAATGCCCCGCATTCCACGCAGGCAAAAGGTTCTTCTTCGTTCAGAACTTGCTGTGACAGGGCCGCATCGCTGAGATCAAGTTGTGGAACAAGCGTGATTGCATCCTCGGGGCATATGGTCTTGCACATCCCGCATTGCAGACAGGCGTCTTGCTGAAAGTTCAACTGCGGCTTGTCCGGGTTGTCGATCAAGGCACCGGATGGGCACAGCGACACACAGCTGAGGCACAGGGTGCAGCTGTCGGTATTCACTGCAACCGCCCCGTAAGGCGCGTTTTCGGGCAGCGGCAAAGGCGATTCAGCCTGCGGGTTCAGCGCCTGGGCTGCCAGCCGCGCAATTTGCCGGCGATTGCCCATAGGCAAGACCGGGTCGGACAAAGGCCGGGGCACCGCTTGTCCGTACAGCAGATCGGACATCGCATCGGGGTCTGCTTCGTCAATCAGGCCTATGCCCTTCGGGCCAGCAATGGCATGTGCCAATTCAAGCTCCCGGTTCAGCGCCTCGTGTTCGGCCGTCGGTGCCAACAGCACATCCACCCGCGCGAACCCATGCGCCAGAGCCGCCAGCATCTCGGCATGGCCAAAGCCGGATATCACGTTCAATTCCAATGGGATGACGTCCGAAGGTAATCCGCGCCCGAAACGCGCAGCGAACCGGATCATCTCGGTCCCGTGGGCGTCATGGACAAGCAGCCGAGGCGCGGTGCCGCCAGCCCGTCGATACGTGCGGGCCAGAATATGCATCCGCGACAACAGCGCCGAAACAGGTGGATCTTCATAGGTTATGGCCGTCGAAGGGCATAGCGCGGCGCAAGCACCACAGCCTGCACATACCATCGGGTCAATCGCCACATGCTCGCCTGCCGGGGAAATCGCACCGGTTGGGCAGATATCCAGACAGTTGGTACAGCCCACCTGCTCGGCCCGGGAATGGGCACACAGGGTTTCATCCACCCGCACATAAAGCGGCTTTTCGAATGTCCCCACCAATTGCGCGGCTTCAAAAGCCAGGCGTTCCACGGAAACCGCATCCTTGGGATCAGCCCGCAGATAGCCTTCGCGCTTGGCCGGGGCCTGTACGAAAGGCGTTTCTCCTGCCAGATCAATGACAATGTCGCACGCTGAAAGCGCACCGTCCTTTGGATCGGTCCAAGCAAACGCGCCGCGCCCACCGGGCACGACCTGCTGAAGCGCGTCCAGACGCAGCGAAAATCCACCGAGCGCACCGGAAACCGAACGCAGCCGCCCCCGCACCACGTCATAGGCGCGCGAGAAGGGTTCTGACAGATCAGTCGTCATGACGGTCACTGCCAACGACTCCGCCAGACGCTCTGCCAGATCAAAGGCCACCGCACCGGGCCCGATGATGAAACAGGTGCCTTCACTGAAGACATCCACACTGGGTGTGACCGGTTGCGCCAGAACGGCCTCGGCCGCCAAAGCGGCCATCTTGGGGGTCGCATCCGCACCTTGGTCGGACCACCCGGCCCGATCGCGCAGATCGACAAATCCGGGCGCGTCGATATTCAGGTCTTCGGCCAGTGACCGAAAAACGTCATGCTCTTGCGCGCAAGCGATGACGGTATCACCTTCTTTCATCAAGGCCGCGGCGAATTGCAGCTCAGCAGTACAAAGCGCGGTATGCAACCTGGAACAGGCAACGCCGCAGGCGCTTTCGATTTTGTCCGGATCGATTGCCTGCGTTCCGGCGCAATCACATAGCAGTAGTTTCGTGGCCATATCCGCTCCTCGGGAAACCGTCCCGGTTCCATGCACACTAGGCTGTCCCCCCGGGAAAGCAACTTCAACCCCTTGCCGCATTTCCTGCACAGGGTTGAATTTCGGCAATAAATGTCAGGAAACACAAGCATTCACAGGGCCTGCTCACGCAGTTGCTACCTTGGACTACGACCAAAGTCGTAGAGCTTAGGCTTGGCACACAGCCAGTTTGTGTACCATAGTGGATTTGGAAAGGCAGGGGAGAGCCTTTCGGGGAGGAGCCAGTGGCCAAGGCCGCAAGCCAGACTGAAATGCCGGTTGGCGTCATCGTGCGCAAGACACCCGGGGTCACACGTTGGGCCCGGTGGAACTGGCGCGCTGTGGCCCTTTTACCCGGCGCAGGGCCAGCCGACTGGCAGGAACTGCGCCGCGAAGGCGATGCGGTCGAGTATCACGCGGCCACCCTGCCCCTGACGCTCTGGGCAGATGAAACCGAAGCCTACATGATCAACCTGTCGGATGGGCAGCCATCGCTGTACCTTGTGCTGCGGGACGAACTGAGAGGCGAAACACCCCTGAATGCAGTGCTGATCACCGCCTCTCCGTTCGAGGGGCAGGACTATGCGGATACGGGCGAAGAAATTGTCGAGAAGATCCCGATGACCGAAGGGTTGATTGCCTGGGTTCGCGATTTCACTCTGAAACATCATCAGCACGAAGTTTTCGTCAAGCGCCGCCGCGACAAGAAGCGGACAGATCTGGTTGAAGACGGCAAGGGTGATGCACGCATCCGGCAGACGTCGGACGTGTATCGCGCCCCGAGAAAGGCGCTGCAATGACCCGGCCCGATGATTTCTGGTCTCGCCGAAAGGCCGCCGTTCAGGCCGAAGCCAAGGCCGAGGCACTGGCCCTTGAAGAACAGGTGATCGCAGAACGGCAAGCGGAGCTGGAAGAAAAGGATGACGCCGCGATTCTGGCCGAGTTCAACCTTCCCGACCCAGAGACCCTGCAACCCGGAGACGATGTTTCGGGCTTCATGGCCAAGGCCGTGCCCGATCGCCTGCGCCGCCGTGCCCTGCGTCGGCTGTGGCGGCTGAACCCGGTTCTGGCCAATGTCGACGGGCTGGTTGACTACGGCGAGGACTACACCGATGCGGCCTGCGTGATCGAAAACATCCAAACCGCCTATCAGGTTGGAAAAGGCATGCTGGCACATATCGAGGCACTGGCGGCCGACGCGGAAGAGACCAAAGACGATGCTGCTGAAAGCGAAGCCGATACGTGCGCTGAACCCGAGGCTGCGCCGGTCAAACCCGATCCCGGGCCCGAGCCGGTTTCCGTCGCCCGCGCGGACGAGCCGGAAGAAGTCGGCCTTCCGCCGACGCCACGTCGAATGACATTTGAATTTGAAGGATGACCGAATGACCGCAAGTGACGCGCACACTCTGGACGTTTCAGCCGAGGATCGCCTGCGCGCGGATTTCTACAACTTTCTGGGCTTGCTGCTGGCCGGTCCACCCGACCAGATGCTGCTGGATCAAATGGCGGGCCTCAGCGGGGATGACACTGATCTTGGTCAGGCCATCCAAGCCATGGCGCGGGTTGCCAAGGTCACCAAGCCTGCCGCTGCGGAACGGGAATTCAATGCGCTGTTCATCGGTTTGGGTCGCGGCGAATTGCTGCCTTATGCCAGCTTCTACCTCACGGGCTTCCTGAACGAGAAACCTCTTGCGCAGCTCCGCAATGACATGGCGATGCGCGGGATCACACGCGCCCAAAACGTGTTTGAGCCCGAGGACAACATCGCCTCATTGATGGAGATGATGGCAGGCATGATCGTTGGGCGTTTTGGCAGCCCGGCATCGCTTGAAGACCAGAAAGCGTTCTGGAGCAAACATATCGGCCCCTGGGCCGCACATTTCTATTCGGATTTGGAAGCTGCTGAAAACTCGGTTCTCTATGCATCCGTCGGCACCGCCGGCCGGGTATTCATGGAGATCGAGCGCGAAGCGTTCCGGATGACGACAGCGTGAACCGCTGTCATTCGCCAGCGCCCAAACGGGCGTTACACTGCAATTGGGAAAGGAGGAGCCCATGAGCAAGACCAAGGAAGAAGGCGCCACACGCCGCGACTTCCTCAAACTGGCCGGAACCGCAGCACCTGCTGCCGTTGCCGCCGCCAGCCTGACCGGAAAAGCCGAAGCGGCCGAAGTGCCGACAGACGATACCCGCATCCAGGATACCGCGCATACACGCGCCTACATCGAGAGCACGCGCTTTTGAGCCACGATGAAAGCACCCGGTTCTGACCGGACGTTTTCAACACCCGACTGACGGTTGCGATTGGCCCTGACGTCGGCATCAGCAGTACCAAGCCAGCCGTGGCTTACACGGTGCGCAAGGGAGGAAAGACATGCTTAGGAAAAAGACCAACGGGGTTGCGAGACGCCCCCAGCGGACAAGTATCCTGTCCCAAATCGGCGAGAAAACCGTCGATCGCCGCGCATTCCTGCGTGGCTCGGGCCTGACGATCGGCGGCCTTGCCGCGATCAGCGCCACGGGTGGAACCGTGACGCCAGCCAGCGCCCAGACCGCAGCCAACACGGCTGTCGAAAACACCAAATCCGTCTGCACGCATTGTTCGGTCGGATGCACCGTGGTTGCCGAAGTTCAGAACGGCGTCTGGATCGGGCAGGAACCCGGCTGGGACAGCCCGTTCAACCTGGGCGCTCATTGCGCCAAAGGGGCCTCGGTTCGCGAGCACGCCCATGGCGAGCGTCGCCTGAAATATCCGATGAAAAAGGAAGGCGGAGAGTGGAAGCGCATCAGCTGGGAAGAGGCGATCAACGAGATCGGCGACGGCATGATGAGCATCCGCGAAGAATCCGGGCCGGACAGCGTGTACTGGCTGGGCTCGGCCAAGCATAACAACGAACAGGCCTATCTGTTCCGCAAGTTCGCCGCCTATTGGGGCACGAACAACGTGGATCATCAGGCCCGTATCTGCCACTCGACCACTGTTGCTGGCGTTGCGAATACATGGGGCTACGGCGCCATGACCAACTCGTACAACGACATGCACAACAGCAAGGCGATCTTCATCATCGGCGGCAACCCGGCCGAGGCGCATCCCGTCTCGCTGCTGCATATTCTGCGCGCAAAAGAGCAGAACAATGCCCCGCTGATCGTCTGCGACCCGCGCTTTACGCGCACTGCGGCGCATGCGGATGAATATGTCCGTTTCCGCCCCGGCACGGACGTTGCGCTGATCTGGGGTATCCTGTGGCACATCTTCGACAACGGTTGGGAAGACAAAGAATTCATCCGCACCCGTGTCTGGGGCATGGATCAGATCCGCGAGGAAGTTGCCAAGTGGAACCCGGATGAGGTGGAACGTGTCACCGGCACTCCGGGGTCGCAGTTGAAGCGGGTTGCCCGCACGATGGCCAACAACCGCCCCGGAACGGTCGTCTGGTGCATGGGCGGAACGCAGCACACCAACGGCAACAACAACACCCGCGCCTACTGTGTGCTTCAGCTTGCACTGGGCAACATGGGCACCACGGGTGGTGGCACCAACATCTTCCGTGGCCATGACAACGTGCAAGGCGCGACGGACCTTGGTGTTCTGTCCCATACCCTGCCCGGATATTATGGCCTGTCCGCAGGCGCATGGGGTCACTGGGCCCGCGTCTGGGGCGAAGACCCAGAGTGGCTGGCCGGTCAATTCGCCACGATCAAGGACAAGGAAGGCAAGGACAAGCCGTTGCAGAACGAGCGCGGCATTCCTGTTTCCCGCTGGATCGACGGTGTTCTGGAAGACCCGGCCAACATGGATCAGGACAACAATGTCCGCGCCATGGTTCTGTGGGGCCACGCGCCCAACTCGCAGACCCGGATGACGGAAATGAAGACGGCGATGGAGAAGCTGGACATGCTGGTCGTGATCGACCCGTATCCCACCGTTTCGGCCGTTCTGCATGACCGCACCGATGGCGTCTATCTGCTGCCTGCCTGTACGCAGTTCGAAACCCGTGGTTCGGTCACGGCATCGAACCGTTCGCTGCAATGGCGCGACAAGGTGGTCGATCCGCTGTTCGAAAGCCTGCCGGACGAGGTCATCATGGCCAAGTTCGCCAACAAGTTCGGCTGGGCGGATCGGTTCTTCCGCAATATTGAGATGGAAGACGCTGAGACTCCGAATGTTGAAAGCATCACGCGTGAGTTCAACTCGGGCCTCTGGACCATCGGTTATACCGGACAGTCGCCAGAACGTCTGAAAAGCCACATGGCCAACCAGCACACGTTCGACAGAACCACGTTGCAGGCTGTGGGCGGCCCAAACGATGGCGAATACTATGGTCTGCCCTGGCCCTGCTGGGGTACGCCGGAAATGGGCCATACGGGGACACCGAACCTCTATGACATGTCCAAACCGGTGGCCGAAGGCGGCCTGACCTTCCGTGCCCGTTTCGGCGTGGAACACGATGGCGACAACCTACTGGCCGAAGGGGTCTATAGCGTTGGATCTGAAATTCAGGACGGATACCCTGAGTTTACGATGCAGATGCTGATGGATCTTGGCTGGGACGGTGATCTAACGGCTGAGGAACGCGCGGCCATCGACGCCGTGGCCGGTCCAAAGACCAACTGGAAAACCGACTTGTCCGGCGGTATCCAACGGGTCGCGATCGCACATGGCTGTGCGCCCTTCGGGAATGCCAAGGCCCGTGCGGTTGTCTGGACCTTCCCGGACCCGATCCCGCTGCATCGCGAACCGCTCTATACCAACCGGCGCGATTTGGTGGCGGACTATCCCACCTACGAGGACCGTCAGGCCTATCGCCTGCCTACCCTTTATGCATCGATCCAGAAGAACGACTTTTCAAAGGATTACCCGATAATCCTCACGTCTGGTCGTCTGGTCGAATATGAAGGCGGCGGTGATGAAACCCGGTCGAATCCGTGGCTGGCCGAGCTTCAGCAGGACATGTTCGTCGAGATCAACCCGCGCGACGCCAACAACCTTGGCATTCGGGACGGATCGCAGGTCTGGGTCGAAGGCCCCGAGGGCGGAAAGGTCAAGGTGATGGCGATGCTGACCAACAGGGTCGGTGCCGGTGTCGCCTTCATGCCGTTCCACTTTGGTGGCCATTTCCAGGGCGAAGACCAGCGGCACAAATACCCCGCCGGTGCAGATCCCTATGTGCTGGGTGAAAGTACCAACACCGCCCAGACCTATGGCTATGATTCAGTGACCCAGATGCAGGAGACCAAGGCGACTCTCTGCAAGATCTGGGCAGCGTAAGGAGGACGATAAATGGCTAGAGCAAAGTTTCTCTGCGACGCTGAACGCTGCATCGAGTGCAACGCCTGCGTAACCGCGTGTAAGAACGAACACGAGGTGCCGTGGGGCATCAACCGCCGCAGGGTGGTGACGATCAATGACGGCAACCCGGGCGAACGCTCGATCTCGGTCGCCTGTATGCATTGTTCGGATGCGCCTTGCATGGCAGTGTGCCCGGTCGACTGCTTCTATCAGAACGAAGAAGGGGTCGTGCTACACTCCAAGGACCTGTGCATCGGCTGCGGCTATTGCTTCTATGCGTGCCCGTTCGGCGCGCCGCAGTACCCGCAGGCAGGCAACTTCGGATCGCGCGGCAAGATGGACAAATGTACCTTCTGTGCCGGCGGCCCCGAGGAAACCCACTCGACCGCAGAGTTCGCCAAATATGGTCGCAACCGGATCGCCGAAGGCAAGCTGCCCATCTGCGCGGAAATGTGTTCCACCAAGGCCCTGCTGGCCGGTGACGGCGACGTGGTTTCCGCAGTTTACCGTGAACGCGTCGTGGCGCGCGGTTTCGGCTCGGGCGCCTGGGGCTGGGGCACGGCCTACGACCAGAAAGACGGTTGAAATCGGGCTTTTGACAAAACAGCCTCCCGCCTTTTGCGGGGGGCTTTTCAGGTGACGTGATTGGGGATCCGTTTCCTGCAACGTCACACCAGACATATTTGAGAGGCACGCATGACCAATGATGTTTACTGGCTGCTGAAGCTTGACCTAAATCTGGATAAAAAGGATGAGTTCGAAGCGCTTATGGCAGAAATGGTCGCGGCCACGCTGCAAGAAACCGGCGCCCGAAGCTATGAGTGGCACACGACCGGTTCGGCCGTTCATATCTATGAACGCTACGCCAGTTCCGAAGATGCCATGATACATATGCAGAACTTTGGTGCTAATTTCGCTGAACGGTTTCTGGCCCTTCTGACACCAGTGGGGTTTGACGTGTATGGTCCGGCCAAGGATGATCTTCGCGAAGCGCTCGCGCCGGTCGGCGCCGTTTTTCACCAGCAAATCGGTGGATTTGACCGCTGATATGAAAATGCACAGGAGGATACCCCTATGCGTCTGATTCAGTTTCTTCTCGTTTCGATTTTTCTGACCGCAGCCGCATGGGCGCAAGAGACCTCTGAACCCACGGCGGATGAGCGCACCGCGACCGGCGGAGCGACAACGCTGGAAGACATTCTCGCCCGGCAGCGTGGTGAAACCGTCGACAACAGCTATCGTTCTGAGAACACAGGTCAGGGCAATGCAGAGGGGTTGCTGGGTCAGCTTGGCACGCGCGGTGTGGCCTCGGACAGTGACGTGTATCGCGCTTTGCGTTATGGCTCGGCCGATGTGACGGTGTCTTCTCATGGCCCGGCAGACAGCGTGCTGATTCAGGATGGCGGCATGTGGTGGCTGACCTTCCGCACCGGACCGCTGCGCGAATACGGCACCTATATCATTGCCGGGATGCTGGGCATTATCCTGTTGTTTTTCCTGATCCGAGGCAAAATTCGCATCGATGGTGAGAAAACCGGACGCACGGTCACGCGTTTCAACGGGTTCGAGCGGTTCGGCCACTGGCTGTTTGCCGGGTCATTCCTGATCCTTGGCATCACGGGCCTGCTGACGCTTTATGGGCGCGACTTCCTGATCCCGGTTTTCGGGAAAGAGGGTTTTGCGGCCCTCGCGCAGGGCTGCAAGTGGTTGCACAACAATCTGGCCTGGGCCTTCATGCTGGGCCTGATAATCGTCACGGTAAACTGGATTGCCCATAACATCCCCAACCGCGTCGATCTGAAATGGCTGGCCGCAGGTGGCGGGTTGTTCACCAAGAACAGCCACCCACCGGCAAAGAAATTCAACGCTGGTCAAAAGATCATATTCTGGGCCTGCATCCTGCTGGGCGCCTCCATCAGCCTGTCGGGTCTGTCACTGTTGTTCCCGTTCGAGATGCCCTTGTTTGCCAAAACCTTCCAGATCGCCAATTCGACCGGCATTCCGCAAATGATGGGCCTGAACCTGCCGGTGCAGATGTCGCCGCAAGAAGAAATGCAATATGCCCAGGTCTGGCACGTGATGGTTGCTTATGTGTTCATTGCGATCATCGTGGCGCATATCTATCTCGGCTCTGTCGGAATGGAGGGCGCCTTTGACGCCATGGGCACCGGCGAGGTCGAAGAACAATGGGCCCGTGAACACCACTCTTTGTGGCTGGAAGAAGTTCAGGAAAAAGAGGCAGGCAAAACCGCCGCCTCGCCCGCTGAATAGATGCGGGGGCTGGTTCTGGCCCTGGCGCTGATCCCTCTGCCCGCCTTGGCCGAATTCTTCACACTCAAGGGACATGGCGGCCCAATCATGGGGATCGCCACAGCCCCGGACGGGCGGATCGCAACGGCCAGTTTCGACAATTCCGTCGGGCTGTGGGCTGATCGGATCCCCGAATGGCTGGAAGGTCACGAAGCCGCCGTGAACGCCGTTGCCTTCAACGGCACGGCCATCTACTCGGCCGGAGATGACTTCACCCTGCGCAAGTGGCCCGGTGGCGACGTGGTTGGGCGACATCAGGGCAAGATCGTTGGTCTGGCAGCGTCCAAGACCCACGTCGCAACCGCCAGTTGGGACGGAACGATTGGGGTTTGGCCCGTGAACGGAGCCGCACCCACCATTCTTGGACCAACCGGAAGCGGTGTGAACGCCGTGGTGTTTTCTTCAGGCGGCACACAGCTTTATTCAGCAGGCATGGATGGGTCGCTGCGCATTTGGGATATCTCGACTGGGCAAGAGATCAACCGGCTCATCGAACACGGGTTCGGTATCAACGAGCTGGTCCTGAATGAACAGGACAACTGGATCGCTTACGGTGCCGTTGATGGAGTGACCCGAATACTGGACCTTTCCAGCGGTGAAGAACGCGATTTCACTCTGGATCGTCGCCCGATCCTTGCCATGGCGCTCAGCCCGGATCGTCGGTTTCTGGCCGTGGGCGACGGCGAAGGCTATATCATGGTCATCGATACCTCGGACTGGCGCATCGCGCAGGATTTTCGCGCAACGTTGCGGGGGCCTGTCTGGGCCCTGGCCTTTTCGGTTGATGGTGAAAACATCCACGCAGGCGGGATCGATGAGGCCATGTACAGTTGGCCAGTCACCGCCCTGTCCGACCGGCAACAGATGGCTTCTGCCGAGCCGAGTTTTCTGCAAAACCCCGACGAGATGGACAATGGTGAGCGTCAGTTCGCGCGGAAATGCTCGATCTGTCACAGCCTGACCCCCAACAGCCAGCGCCGTGCAGGTCCAACCTTGCACGGGGTTTTCGGCAGGCGCGCGGGCACGTCGCCGGGATATTTGTACTCGGATACGCTGCAAGGCTCTGATATCATTTGGAATGACAAAACGATAAATGCTCTTTTCGACGAAGGGCCAGACCATTACATTCCGGGGTCCAAGATGCCGATGCAGCGAATTACACAAGCTCAGGATCGTCAGGATCTTATTGCTTTTCTGCGCCGCGCAACAGGTGCCCGGAACTGAACTGGAGGAGACCATGAAAGCCTTTCTTGCCGCGGTCGCCGCAATGGTCGTCATTGCAGTGGCAGCCCCAATCGTGCTGGATCGGATCGGGTTCACCGCCGCCGACACCACGTCCGGCTCTGCCGTGCGCCTCGACTGAATGTCACAATACCTGACCACCCGCGAACTGGCCGATCTGCTGCGCATCGGCGAGCGCAAAGCCTATGATCTTGCCTCCTCGGGCGAGGTGCCCTGTGTTCGCGCCATGGGCAAACTGCTGTTCCCGCGGGCCGAAATCATTGCCTGGCTCAACGCGTCGCGATCAGGTCCCCAGGTCGCCGAGCCGCCTCTGCCTCCGATTGTTGCAGGCAGCCATGATCCCCTGCTGGACTGGGCGCTGCGTGAAAGCGGATCGGGGCTTGCCACCTATTACGACGGCTCCTTTGACGGGCTGGCACGGCTGAGCGAACGCAGCGCACAGGCGGCTGTGTTGCACATCCACGAAGACGGAGGGTTCAACAAAGAATCCCTGCGGGACGCTTTGGGCGAAGGGCCGGTGGTGCTGTACGAAATCGCCCGGCGCGATCGCGGGTTGCTTCTTGCACCGGGCATATCGGATATCAAAACGTTCGAGGATCTCAAATCGCGCCGCGTGATCATGCGTCAGGACAGCGCGGCCAGCCAACACCTGTTCGATAGCCAGTTGGAAGCCCATGGCATGAGCCGAAACGATCTGGACGCATCCCCCGGCTGCGCACGCACCGAAGAGGAACTGGCCATCGCCCTTCACGGCGAAAAGGCCGAGGCCGGCTTTGGGCTGGGTGCTTTGGCAGGGCTCTACAACCTCGGTTTCGTCCCCACCCATTCCGAGAGGCTGGATCTGGCGATTTGGCGCAGGTCATATTTTGATCCACCAATGCAGAAACTGATAACGCTACTGCGCTCGGATCAATTTGCGCAAAGGGCTCGTGAATTCGGTGGCTACAACCTGTCGGGCCTGGGCACGATCCACCACAACGGTGCCAGCGGGTGATCCGCCACCCGCCGCTTCATCTTTTCAAAAATACTCACCCCGTAGGGGTTGGCCGCAGGTCAAATTATTGAGCATTGGGGAAAAACACCTGCTGCCCGTCCAGCCTGAACGACGCAATCGCCTCCTGCCCGTCCGGCCCTGTCAGCCAGTCGATGAACCGTTGGCCGGCTGCCGCCCGCACATGCGGGTGCTTGTCGGGATTCACAAGAATCACGCCGTATTGATTGAACAGGCGCGGATCCCCCTCGACCAATATCTCAAGATTTCCCCGGTTTCCGAAAGACAACCACGTGGCACGATCCGTCAGCGTATAGGCATCCATTCCACTGGCCACGTTCAGCGTCGCCCCCATACCAGATCCGGTCTCGCGATACCAAGCGCCCGAAGCCTCGGCAGGGTCCAGCCCGGCCGCGGACCAATAGCCCAGCTCGGCCTTGTGCGTTCCGCTGTCATCTCCACGTGATGCAAACGGCGCTTCCGCCTCGGCGATGTTTGAGAGCGCGAACAACACATCGGCGGTGCCGCGAGTTCCGGCAGGGTCAGACTTTGGCCCGACCAGAACGAAATCATTGTACATCAGATCCTTCCGCTCTACGCCCCAACCGTCAGCAACGAATTTCTCCTCGGCCGGTTTGGAATGAACCAAAAGAACATCCCCGTCCCCGTTGACGGCGTTGCGGATGGCCTGACCGGTTCCAACCGCCACGACACGGACATCGATACCTGACTCGGCTTCGAACCACGGCAGGATGTAATCCAACAGTCCCGAGTTCTGTGTGGACGTTGTCGACTGCACCACAATAAACGGCTCTTCCGCCGAAACCGCGCTGGTCAACAGGCCCAAAGCCACCACCGCTGCCCGAATTGATTTCCGGAACATCACACTCTCCGCTTTCTGTATTTCATGTAACCAACCCGCCCGCCAAATAGCGGCGCGACGCATCGCTTTCGGGTGAATCCAAAACCTGTTTTGCCACACCGTGTTCCACGACATGCCCGCCCTGCATCATGACCACGTCCGCGGCCAAACGACGCGCCTGACCGATATCATGCGTCACCATCACGATCCGCACGGCCCGAGCCGAAGCCCGCAATATCATTCGTTCGATCATCTGGGTCGCGCTTGGATCCAGTGCACTGGTGGGTTCGTCCAGAAACAAGGTCTCGGGGTTCAGTGCCAGCGCACGGAGAATTGCCAATCGCTGCGCTTCTCCCCCGGACAATGACCGCGCGGGTTGTCTGGCCTTGCCGTCCAGCCCGCCTTCGGTCAGCAATTCGGCGATACGGGCCTTTCGGGCCATTCGCGCCATGCCTTGACGCTTGAGAACGAAGTCAAGATTTGCCGCAACTGATCGACGCAGCAGAACCGGTTTCTGAAACACCATGGCCTGGCAGGCTTTCTGTGCCGCGCCCAGCGGTTTTCCATCCTGGACGACCAGCCCCCGATCCGGCGTGATCAGCCCGTGCAGGCAGCGCAGCAACAGGCTTTTGCCTGCACCGTTTGGGCCAAGAATCACGGTTGGCCCCGGCCCATCCAGAACCAATGACGAGACGTCTAACAACGCTTTGCCGTTACTGCGGATTTGCAGGTTCTCGACCTTCAGGCAATTCACCCTGTCGCAGAGAAGGTCACGCATGACGCACCCCTTCCCGTTCGGCGCGCAGGCTGACCGCGCTGACCATCGCGTTCACGGCCACCGCGATCCCGATAAGGATTGCCCCCAGCGCCAGAGCCAGCGCCAGATTTCCCTTCGACGTTTCCAACGCGATCGTCGTCGTCATGACGCGGGTCACATGGTTGATGTTGCCGCCCACGATGATCACCGCGCCGACCTCGGCAATGGCGCGCCCAAACCCCGCAAGCAAGGCCGTGACCAGTGCCAGCCGCGCATCCCAGAGAAGCACGGGAACCGATGCCAGCCGCGACACGCCCAGTGATCGCAGCTGTTCGGAATATTCCTCGGCCAGCATTTCGACCACCTGCCGGGTCAATGCCGCGATAATGGGAGTGACCAACACGACCTGAGCAATGATCATGGCCGTCGGGGTATACAAAAGCTCTAGCACACCCAACGGGCCGGAACGGGACAGCATCAGATAAACCAGCAGCCCCACAACCACGGGCGGGAACCCCATCAGGGCATTCATCAGAACGATCAGCATCCGCCGCCCCGGAAACCTAGCCACAGCCAGGGCGGCACCGACGGGCATGCCGATCAGGGCAGAAATCAGAACCGCAAACACGGATACTTTCAGGGACAACAGCACAATCGCCCACAGCTCTGAGTCTCCCTCAAAGATCAGCGCGATAGCAGAGCTGAATTCTGATGCAAATCCCTGCATTTTATCCCGTGAAGTTTACATTTCGTATGAAATGCGTTCATTTACAGGTAAATACTACTCTGATTTCAGGTCGAGTACAGACACATATCCGGCATTTAAAATGAAAAACGCGGCCCCGATTGGGACCGCGCTTCAATTCGCCAAAGAATGGCTGAGGTCAATTCAGTGCAGAATCGGTGATCTGATGCGTCCAGGCCCCTTCGGGCTTTTTGGTAATAACCGGATCAGACCCGCCCGCCAGCAATGTGTTGACGGTGCGGTCGAAATCAGCCGGGTCCAGCGCGCCGTTCGATCCTGCGGTCAACTTGGCGATCTCACCCATCATACGCTTTTGGTGCTCTTCCGTCTGAGCACCGGTTGCATCGTTTTCCAGAACGATTTCCGCCGCTTCGTCCGGGTTCTCCTCGGCATATTTCCACCCCTTCATCGACGCGCGAACGAACCGCTCCATCTTGTCGGCGAAGGCCGCATCGCTCAGGTTCTCTTCCAGCACATAAAGACCGTCTTCCAGCGTTGCCACGCCCTGGTCTTCGTATTTGAAGGTCACCAGCTCATCCGGGCTGACACCGGCATCGATGACCTGCCAGTATTCATTGTAGGTCATGGTGCTGATGCAATCCGCCTGACGCTGAAGCAACGGGTCGACGTTGAAGCCCTGTTTCAGAACTTCCACTCCGTTTTCGCTTTTGCCATCGGTGCTGATGCCCAACTGGCTCATCCAGCTCATGAACGGAAACTCGTTGCCAAAGAACCAGACACCCAGCGTGCGGTTCTTGAGGTCCTCGGGCGACGAGATCCCGGCGTCTTTCCAGCAGGTCAGCATCATGCCAGAGCTTTTGAAAGGTTGCGCGATGTTCACCAGCGGCAGCCCTTTTTCACGGGCAGCAAGCGCCGCAGGCATCCATTCGACGGTCACATCAGCGCCACCGCCTGCAATCACTTGCGTCGGAGCGATGTCAGGCCCGCCGGGCAGAATGGTGACGTCCAGCCCCTCTTCTTCGTAAAAGCCCTTGTCCATGGCAACATAATAGCCAGCGAACTGTGCTTGCGTGACCCATTTCAGTTGCAATGTCACCTCATCCGCCGCCAGCGCCGCACTGGCTGCCAGACCAAAGGCGGCAACCGCCCCGCTGAATAGCTTGTTCATCTTCATTTCTCCTAGTTGCTTGTTGTGCCCCTATTTCGGGGTCTGTTGATTTCTTTGTTTTATCCGCGCTGTGACGGGTGCCAGAAGGTCACCACTTTTTCGATCCCCGCCACCAGCCCATAAAAGGCCGTGCCGGCCAGTGCCGCAACAACGATTTCGGCCCAGACCATGTCCAGCGACAATTGCCCGACGCTGGTAGAGATCCGGAACCCCATACCAAGTGTCGGTGAACCGAAGAACTCGGCCACGATAGCGCCGATCAGAGCCAAAGTGGTGGAAATCTTCAACCCGTTGAAAATGAAAGGCATCGCTGCGGGCAAACGCAGTTTCATGAAGCTTTGCCAATAGGTTGCGGCGTAGGTCTCCATCAGGTCGCGCTGCATCGAGGTGGCTTCACGCAGGCCTGCCACGGTGTTGACGAGCATCGGAAAGAACACCATCACAACCACCACCGCCGCCTTGGAGTGCCAGTCGAACCCAAACCACATCACCAGAATGGGGGCGGTTCCGACAATCGGCAGGGCGGCCACGAAATTGCCGACCGGCAACAGGCCCAGACGCAGGAAATCCCAGCGATCAACAGCAATCGCCATCAGAAAGGCCGCGATGCATCCGATGACATAGCCGCTGAACGCGCCCTTGATGATGGTCTGCACAAAGTCAGCCCACAGGATCGGAAGGCTGTCCGCAAACCGAACCGCAATCACCGATGGCGCTGGCAGGATGACCAGAGGAACCTCAAGCCCGCGCACCAGAAGCTCCCAGATCCCGATGACCGTCAGGCCAAAGATCAGCGGGGCCAGAAACCGCACCATTCGGGTGTCGGCATAAGGCCCGCTGGCCAATCGACTGTTCAACCACCAGCCCAAAAGCCAAAGCAGGACAGCACACAAAACCAGTATCATTGCGCCATCCCCATCCGTTTCAATACGGCCCGTTCAATCAGCCCCAGCAGCCCGACCAGGCACGCCGCCAGAATGGCAGCCGCGAACAGGGCCGACCAGATTTGTACGGTCTGACCGTAATAGCTGCCGGCAAGCAATCGCGCACCCAGACCGGCAACAGCCCCTGTCGGAAGCTCACCAACGATGGCGCCGACCAGCGACGCGGCGATCCCGATTTTCAGCGAGGTGAACAGATACGGCATGGATGCCGGCAGGCGCAACTTCCAAAAGCCCTGAGACCGGCTGGCGTTATACGTCCGCAACAAGTCCAGCTGCATCGCATCGGGGCTGCGCAGACCTTTGACCATACCGACGACAACCGGAAAGAAACTCAGATAGGCCGATATGATCGCCTTGGGAATGATGCCCTGGATACCAACGGAATACAGGACCACAATGATCATCGGCGCCAGCGCGATGATCGGAATGGTTTGGCTGACAATCGCCCAAGGCATGACAGACAGGTCCATAACGCGACTATGCACGATACCCACGGCCAGAAGGATCCCCAGGCCAGTGCCAATCGCAAACCCAAGCATCGTTGCGCTAAGCGTGACCCACCCATGATAGATCAGCGACCGTTTCGAAGTGATCTTTTTCTGGACCGTCGTTTCCCACATTTCCGTGGCGACCTGATGCGGGGCCGGCAGTCGAGGCCGGTCTTGTTCCCACGTGGCCGGGACGGCGAATGTGTTGTTCAAAACAAGACCAACCTCGGACATGTCCCGCCGGTCCTTGGCGGATGGCGGCTGCACGACGGCCCCGGCACGTTCCTGTTCGGTCAACACGCCCTTTATGTTCATCGGAATACAGGCCCCGTACCAGAACAGAACAATTACGGCGATGACTGTGAATACGGCGATAACCTGCTTCATGCACGCCACTCCATTCTGAAGACCGGCACGGTATCCGGTGGCACGGGAGGTTCCTCGGCCGTCACTTCAAACCCCTCACGGCGATAAAAGCGTTGCGCCGCCGTATTGGGCCGATGCGTCGTTAGCCAGAGAAAATCCCGGCCCTCTTTTGCTTTGTCGACAAGGCGCTTGCCGATACCCTGCCCCGTCCGGCTGCAATACAGCGCGCCGATTTTATTCTGAGCCGGGTCCACTGACATGTAGCAATCGACCGGATCACCGGCGACCCACATTTCACGGCTGTCGAATGCGTCGCTGATCAGCTTTGCCAGTTCATCGACCGGCAGTTCGTCGGACATCCAGTCCGTTTGCGTGGCCCAGTCATGAACAACCTTGGCACAGGCTGGCACATCGTCTGGTGCCGCGCGCCGGATCTTATCCGCATTCAGTTCAGCCGTCATTGGAATGCCCACCCCGCAAACCTTCGCGCACACGGTGCGCGACCTCGATGAATTCCGGGGTGTCGCGAATGTCCAGCGGCCGTTCCCTGGGCAGCGGGCTGTCAATCACATCGGCGATCCGCCCGGGCCGTGGGCTCATCACCACGATCTTTGTACTCAGATAAACCGCTTCGGGAATGGAGTGCGTCACAAATCCGATCGTCTTTTCCGTGCGCGCCCAAAGCTTAAGAAGCTGCTCGTTCAGATGGTCCCGCACAATCTCATCCAGCGCTCCGAACGGCTCGTCCATCAGCAGGATATCTGCGTCGAACGCAAGGGCCCGAGCAATACTGGCCCTCTGCTGCATCCCACCGGACAACTGCCAGGGAAACTTACCGCCAAACCCTTCCAAATCAACAAGTTCCAGGACCTTCCTTACCCGCTCATCCTGTTCGGCAGCAGGGTATCCCATGATCTCAAGAGGCAGTTTTATGTTCTTTGCAATGGTACGCCAGGGATATAGGCCCGCCGCCTGAAAGACATACCCGTACGCCCGGTTTCGACGCGCCTCATCAGGCGTCATGCCATTGACGGTCAGCGTCCCGCCCGTAGGTGTCTCCAGGGCTGCGATACAGCGCAGAAAAGTAGTTTTGCCACAGCCGGACGGCCCGATGAAACTGACAAAATCGCCCTTGTCGATTGTCAGGTTCACGTCTTTAAGCGCGTGTACTGGCCCATCATTGGTCTGGAATGTCAGG
>NZ_JBXWSM010000076.1:0-18463 GCF_059613405.1 Ruegeria sp. BHSA118 | reverse complement strand
CAGTTCAAGAACCCTGATCCTTTCCCAGTGCGCAAGATCAGCACAGGTGATTATCTGGACGATTTCTTTTTCGACCAAAGTTATGAATATGTCATGGGGGCGTCCCGCGATGGCAAGGGCGGGCAAGTGATTGATCTGGTGATCGGGCAAAAGGTGGCCGATCTGGATTTACCCGGAATGCCGCATCTGGGCTCGGGGATCACGTGGAAACACGGCGACACGACCGTGATGGCCACGCCGCACCTGACAGATGGCGCCGTGTCGGTGATCGACATGGAAAGCTGGGAAACCGTCAAACGGATCAAGACCGAAGGCCCCGGGTTCTTTATGCGCAGCCATGAGAATTCGCCTTATGTCTGGGCCGATGTTTTCTTTGGCCCCAACAAGGACGCGATGCACGTCATCGACAAGCAAAGCCTTGAAATCGTGAAGACACTGCGCCCCGCACCGGGCAAGACCGTGGCCCATGTCGAGTTCACCAGGGATGGCAGCCACGCGCTGGTTTCGATCTGGGAAGATGATGGCGCGGTGATTGTCTATGACGCGCAGACGCTGGAAGAGGTCCGCCGCCTGTCGATGCGCAAACCTTCGGGGAAATACAATGTCTGGAACAAGATCACCTTCTCGGAAGGAACCAGCCACTGAGGGGAAATGGCCGGTTTGGAAACTGGCCATTCTGCTGTATCCGGCCACGGCGCTGACCGTGGCCATCAACCTGTTTTTGCTCGGGCTTATTCTGCACAGCGTCGGGTTCGGCGCAATTGAACCGGTGCCGGCGATCCTCTGGTCGATTCCGCTGGGCATTCCTGCGGCATGGCTGGCCGGTCGGTGGCTGCGCGGATTGATGGACGAGGCCGACGGGTAGGTGCAATTTTTCAGGCACCTAACCTAAGTCAAGTCTTCGCCTGGAAGAATCCCCTAAGTTTCAGAAAAGAACGCCGAGCTGGATTCTCAATGCCTACCGTCCGCCCCCCGCATAGCCTGTTTGATCGCGTGTCCCGCGCGGTGTGCGGTTTGGTGGGTATTTTCCTGTTGCTTTTGCAGATGCTTGGCCCGGTGCTGGCGAGTCCCGGGGACAGCATGTGGATCGAGATCTGCTCGGAGGCAGGGGCGGTCTGGGTTGAAGTGGACCTTGAGGAAGGCACTGATGACCCGGCCGCGCCTTGCCCGAAATGCGCCGATTGCGCGCTGTGCGCGGTGTCAACGGCAGCCCCGCTGCCAGACCTGCCATCGCTGACGCAATCCGGAAATGTACAGATTGTACCCGCTGCAATTGAGGATCTGTGCATTTTGTACAACTCAAGGCGACTGTGGCCCGAAACCCGAGGCCCCCCGTTCGCGACCCAAGAAGAATCTGAACGCGCCCTGCGCGCGTCCGTGGCGTACACCCTAGCAACCGGAGGTGCGCCGTGGTCGTAAGTCGCGCAATCCATTTCCTGCTGGCTTTCACTCTGTCCTGCCTGATGGCGATCAGCGCCCATGCCGACAGCCTGGCCAGTTTCCTGCCCGACATCGAACCTGCCGATCTGGCCCCCGGCGCCGATGCCTTTGGCCCGGTGCGCGATGACGTCAAGGTCGCCCCGGTCCTGAAGGGAGGCGAGACCGTTGCCTGGGCATTCCTAACATCGGACTTTGTTGGCACGACGGGTTATTCCGGCAAACCGATCCATGTCGTTGCCGCCATCGATAACGACGCGGTGTTGACCGGAGTGCAACTGGTCAAACACTCGGAACCGATCGTGCTGATCGGCATCCCCAATTCCCGCATGGTTGAATTGACCGAAGGCTATGCGGGCCTTGACCTTAAGGTTGAAGCCGAAACCGGGGGTGAAGGGCACGACCTCGACATCATCTCGGGCGCGACGGTCACGATCATGGTGATCGACGACAGCCTTGTGCGTGGCGGTATCAAAGTGGCGCGTGCATTGGGTCTGGGCGGCTTGTCGCCGTTGCAGGCCGACGGGCCCAAGCGCGAAGTCGATATGGCGCAGAATGCGGTCCATGACTGGGCGACTCTTTCGGGCGACGGGTCGATCCGGCGACTGACGCTGGATGTCGGGCAGGTCAATGCCGCCTTCGAGGCCACCGGAGACCAGCGCGCGATCAAGCGCCCGGAACCGGGCGAACCGGATGACACCTTCATCGACATGCATATGGCGCTTGTCTCGGTTCCGTCGATCGGCAAATCGCTGCTGGGCGACGCCGAGTACCAGAACCTTGTGAACTGGTTGGACGAGGGCGAACAGGCCATTCTGGTGCTTGGGCGCGGTGCCTACAGCTTCAAGGGGTCAGGCTATGTGCGCGGCGGGATTTTCGATCGGATCCAGTTGATCCAGGGCGACAACTCGGTCCGGTTCTTCGACAAACAGCAAGTACGCCTTGGCAAGGTTGCGGCCCCGGATGCGCCCAGTTTCACAGAGTTGGATATCTTCAAGATTCCCGCCGATGCCGAGTTCGACCCGACCGAGCCGTTCCGCCTGCAACTGCTGGTACAGCGTGCCGTAGGTGCCGTTGAGAAAACCTTTCTGACATTCGATCTGGGTTACAAACTGCCCGACCGTTACCTGCTGCCCGTCGCAGCCTCAAAGGTTGTCGAGGATGCGACCGGCGAAGCCGCCGCCAAGGCTGCCCTGTGGCAGCGCATCTGGAAGGATCGCACTGTCGAAATCGCCATTCTTGGCGTCATGCTGCTGGTCCTGACCGCGACGTTCTTCTTCCAGTTCCACGCGACGATGAATGCGCGGGTCTTCTACTGGTTCCGCATCGGCTACCTGACAATGACCCTGTTCTTCATCGGCTGGTACGCCAACGCGCAGCTGAGCGTGGTGAACCTGATGGCACTGGCGGGCAGCCTGCGCACAGGATTCTCGTGGGATGCATTCCTGCTGGATCCGCTGGTTTTCATCCAATGGTTCGCCGTTGCCGCCGCGCTGTTGTTCTGGGGCCGTGGGGCCTATTGCGGCTGGCTGTGTCCGTTTGGCGCCTTGCAGGAGCTGACCAACAAGATCGCGCGGGCGTTCAAAGTGCCGCAATGGACTTTGCCCTGGGGTCTGAACGAGCGGCTCTGGCCCGCGAAATACATGATCTTTTTGGGTCTTTTTGGCCTGAGTTTCGTATCGATCCCGCTGGCCGAGAAATATGCAGAGATCGAGCCGTTCAAGACCGCGATCATTCTGAAATTCATGCGCGACTGGCCGTTTGTGGTCTTTGCGCTGGTCCTGCTGGGGATCGGGCTGTTCGTTGAGCGGTTCTATTGCCGCTATCTTTGCCCGCTGGGCGGAGCGCTGGCGATCCCTGCCCGTATTCGCATGTTCGACTGGCTGCGCCGCTACAAGGATTGTGGCACACCCTGTCAGACCTGCGCCAATGAATGCCCCGTTCAGGCGATCCACCCCACCGGTGAGATCAATCCGAACGAGTGCGTCACCTGCCTGCATTGTCAGGTGCTCTACCAGTCCGAGGACAAATGTCCCGTCGTTATCCGCCAGCTGAAACGGCGGGCCAAGACAGGGTCGGTCCAGATGAAGACCCCGCTCGGACAACCACCGGCGAACCATCCGAACGCCAAACCGCAATCCGTTTCCTAAAAGGAGGAACGAACATGTCGGAACATGACAACAAACTAACCGTCACACGCCGTGGGATGCTGGGTGCAACAGCAACCGGTGCCGTGCTGGCCGGGACCGGTCTGGGCTCGACCCTGATGACCGCGAAACAGGCGAGCGCCGCGGCCAATGCCAATCTCGAACCCGGCGAGCTGGACGAGTATTACGGTTTCTGGTCCTCGGGTCAGACCGGCGAGCTGCGCATTCTGGGCTTTCCGTCCATGCGCGAACTGATGCGGGTGCCGGTGTTCAACCGCTGCTCGGCCACGGGCTGGGGTCAGACCAACGAGTCGCTGAAGATCATGACCGATGGTCTGCTGCCGGAAACTAAGGAATTCCTCGCCAAGCGCGGCATGAAAACCTATGACAACGGCGACCTGCACCACCCGCATATGTCGTTCACCGACGGCACCTATGACGGCCGCTATCTGTTCATGAACGACAAGGCCAACACCCGCGTCGCGCGTGTGCGCTGTGACGTGATGAAATGCGACAAGATCACCGAGATCCCGAACGCCAAGGCGATCCACGGTCTGCGCCCGCAGAAATTCCCGCGCACCGGCTATGTCTTTGCCAACGGCGAAGATGAAACTCCGCTGGTCAATGATGGCTCCGTGCTGGATGATCCGTCGCAATACGTGAACATCTTCACCGCGCTGGACGGCGACACCATGAAAGTGGCATGGCAGGTGATCGTGTCGGGCAACCTCGACAACACCGACTGCGACTATCAGGGCAAATACGCCTATTCGACCTCGTACAACTCGGAAATGGGCATGAACCTGGCCGAGATGACCGAGAACGAACTGGACCACGTTGTTGTTTTCAACCTCGCGGAAATCGAAAAAGGCATCGAAGCCGGCGACTATCAGGAGCTGAAAGGCGTCAAGGTTCTGGATGGCCGTAAGGGTCAGAACAAGAAGTACACCCGCTACATTCCGATCCCGAACTCTCCGCACGGCATCAACACCGCGCCAGACGGCAAGCACGTCTGCATCAACGGTAAGCTGTCGCCGACCGTGTCGATCATGGACGTTACCAAGCTGGACGCCCTGTTCGAAAGCGATGCGGATCCGCGGTCGTGCATCGTAGGTGAGCCGCAGCTGGGTCTTGGCCCGCTTCACACTGCCTATGACGGTCAGGGCAACGCGTTCACCACGCTGTTCCTGGACAGCCAGATCGTGAAGTGGAACATCGACAAGGCAATCGAAGCCTACGGTGGTGCCGATGTGGACCCGATCATCTCGAAGGTCGACGTGCATTATCAACCGGGCCACAACTCGACCTCGATGGGTGAAACCAAGGATGCCGACGGCAAGTGGCTGATTTCGATGAACAAGTTCTCGAAAGACCGGTTCCTGAACGTGGGTCCGCTGAAGCCCGAGAACGAACAGCTGATCGACATCTCGTCGGATGAGATGAAGGTGGTTCACGACGGCCCGACCTTTGCCGAGCCACACGACTCGATCATCGTACGCGCCGACATCGTCAATCCCGTTAATGTCTGGGACCGCGCCGATGTCACCTGGGAAGACGCCCGCAAACAGGCCGAGGCCGATGGCATCGATCTGGAAGAAGGTGCCGAGGAACCGATCCGGGACGGCAACAAGGTGCGGGTCTACATGACCTCGCAGGCGCCGACCTTCAGCCTTGAGAAGTTCACCGTCAAACAGGGCGACGAGGTGACGGTTTACATCACCAACCTGGATGACGTGGACGACGTGACCCACGGCTTCTGCCTGGGCAATTACGGCATCGCGATGGAGGTCGCACCGCTGGCCACCGCCTCGGTCACCTTCACCGCCGACCGTCCGGGCGTGCACTGGTTCTATTGCCAGTGGTTCTGCCACGCGCTGCACATGGAAATGCGCGGCCGGATGTTGGTCGAACCGCAGGGAGCATAACCAATGCGTTGGTCCCTGCTCATACCGCTCCTGCTCGGCTCGCCCCTTTGGGCGGCGGACTGGGATGTGCCCAACCGGGCGGGGGCCATCAATGAAATACTGGCGCAGGCGGCGGATGGGGACACCCTCCGCCTGAGCCCCGGTGTCTACACCGAAACACTGGTTCTGGACCGGCCCGTCACTATCGACGGGCTGGGACAGGCCACCATTGACGGGCAAGGCGCGGGCAGCGTCATCACCGTGACCGGGCCGGGTGTCACCGTGCGCGGGCTGACGGTGATCGGCTCTGGCTCAAGCCATGACGGGATCGACAGCGGTATCCAGCTGACCAAAACAGCCAAGGCGCCGGTGGTCGAAGATAACGTGCTGCTGGGCAATCTCTACGGCGTCGACATTCACGGGGCCAAGGACAGCATCGTGCGTGGCAACCGGATCGAAGGGCGCTTGGACCAACGGATGAATGACCGTGGCAATGGCGTCTATGTCTGGAATGCACCCGGTGCGCGGGTTGAGGACAATGACATCCGCTATGGGCGCGACGGAATCTTCGTGAACTCGTCCAAGAAGAACACCTTTACCGGCAACCTGTTCCGCGATCTGCGCTTTGCCGTGCATTACATGTATGCCGACAATTCGGTGGTCAGCGACAATGTCTCGATCGGCAACGATCTGGGCTATGCGGTGATGTTCACAACCAATGTGAAGGTCGCCGACAATGTCTCGATCGGGGACCGGGAACATGGCGTGATGCTGAACTATGCCAACAAGAGTCAGATCACCGGAAACGTGGTGATCGGTGCCAAGGAAAAATGCACATTCCTGTATAACTCGAACAAGAACGAATTCACCGACAACTGGTTCCAGGGATGCGGCATCGGCATCCACTTTACCGCCGGCAGTGAACGCAACCGCATCGTTGGCAATTCATTCATCGGAAACCGGACGCAGGTGAAATACGTCTCGACCAAGTGGGTCGAGTGGTCCGAGGACGGGCGCGGCAATTACTGGTCCGATTTTGCCGCCTATGATGTGGATGGCAACGGCATCGCCGATGTCCCCTATCGACCCAATGACAGTATGGACCATGTGCTGTGGACCCAACCCGCAGCCAAATTGCTGCTCGGCTCGCCTGCCGTGCAGCTGGTGCGCTGGTCGCAATCGGCCTTCCCGGCACTGTTGCCCGGTGGCGTGATGGACAGCAATCCATTGATGCAACCCCTTGAACCCCCAGCTATGGAAAAGGTGCCTCATGACGGATAAGGCCCTGATTATTGACCATGTCAGCAAGGACCGGGGCAAAACCCGCGTTCTTGACGATATCACCCTGTCCCTTGCCCCCGGTCAGCGCGTCGCGCTGCTGGGCCATAACGGCGCGGGAAAGTCGACCCTGATCAAATCCATCCTTGGCCTGACGCCCATTCGGGACGGAGCCATTCGGATCGGGGGCGCCACCCCCGGCAGCGCGCAGGCGCGGCGGGATACGGCCTATCTGCCCGAGGCGGTCTCGTTTCACCCGGCGTTGACCGGGCGCGAGCAGCTGACGCTGTTTGCGAAACTGTCCGGGTCAAAAGCCGATGTGCCCGGTCTGCTGGAACGCGTCGGCCTGAGCGACGCTTTGGACCGCCGGATCGGTGCCTATTCCAAGGGGATGCGGCAACGACTGGGGCTGGCGCAGGTGCTGCTGGGTCAGCCGAAAGTGGCATTGCTGGATGAGCCAACATCAGGCTTGGACCCGATTTCTCGGCAGGACCTGTACGCCATCATCGACGAACTGGCGGCGCAGGGCACCGCCGTGCTGATCGCATCTCATGCGTTGACCGAGGTTGAGGCGCGCACCGACCGTATCGCGATCATGCGCAAGGGCCGGATGGTTGCCGACGACACGCTGAACAACCTGTCGGCGCTGGCCGGTCTGCCAATCCGCCTGAAGGTCCGCGCCAGCGCCAATGCGGAGGCTTTGGCCGCCGAGCTGGGCGGCAACCGGATCAACGGCGCATCCGTTGAGTTGCTGTGTTCCCCCGATGACAAGATGGAGGCCCTGCGCCGCATCGCCGGGTTGGGCGACGCGGTGGCGGATGTCGAGATGACCCCGCCCAAGCTGGAGGACCTCTATCGCCACTACGCACAGGAGGAGAGGCTATGACCCGCTTCCTCGCCATCACCCGCACCGAGATGCTGATCCTGCGCCGCAATCGCTGGCTGCTGGTCGCCACGTTGATCATGGTGCTGTTCGCGCTGGCGCTGACCTTTGCGGGCAGCGCGCCAACCGGCACATTGGGCGTCGACATGCTGACCGTCTCGGTCGCGTCGATGACCACGCTGTCGGTCTATCTTGCGCCGCTCTTGGCGCTGATGATTGCCTTTGATGCCATCGCCGGTGACGTGGATCGGGGCAGCCTGTCACTGCTGCTGTCTTACCCGGCGGGGCGCGGAGAGATTCTGTTGGGCAAGTTCACCGCCCATCTGGCGGCGCTGGCTTTTGCCATGACCATCGGCTTTGGCACTGCTGGCGCGGTGGCCGCGTTTTTTGGCGGTGCGGGGCCGGAAAGCCTGATGGCTCTGGTGCGACTTATCCTGACATCAATCCTGCTGGGCGCCGTGTTTCTGGCGCTTGGATACCTGCTGTCCGCTTTGGCGAGGGGCGCCACGGCGGCGGCGGGGATGTCGGCCGGGCTTTGGCTGGTTTTTGTCGTCCTTTATGATCTGGGCCTGTTGGGGGCCGTCGTCATGGACAAGGGCGGCGCATTCACCCAATCCGTCTTTCCATGGGTGATGGTGGCCAACCCGGCCGACGCGTTCCGTTTGTGGAACATCGCCGCGACGGAAGGCGTGGCCATGGCTTCGGGCATGACCGGGGCCGCACAGGCCCTGCCGGTCTGGGCCGCACCCGCGTCGCTGCTGATCTGGCCGGTGCTGGGCTTTGCCCTCGCCCGGCTGGCTTTCCGGAGGGTCGAGCCATGAGACGCCTTGCCCTGATTGCATTGCTTGCACTGGCGGCCTGCAAGGAAGAGCTGGCAGAGGCCCCCGATCCGGTCGATCTGACACCGGATGCGCTGAGCTATTTCTGTCAGATGAATGTCGCCGAGCATGGCGGGCCCAAGGGGCAGATTCATCTGAAAGGCTATCCGGCCCCGCTGTTCTTTGCACAGGTGCGGGACATGGTGGCCTATCTGAAAAGCCCCGAGCGCGATGCGGATATCACTGCCATATATGTCAGCGATATGGGTGTCGCGCCAAGCTGGCGGCAGCCGGGTATCTCGAACTGGATCGCCGCGGATGGCGCGACCTTTGTTGTTGGCGCCAATGTGGCCGGCGGCATGGGCGCGCGCGAGGTGGTACCTTTTGCCGATCCTGCCGATGCTCAGGCATTCATTGAGATTTACGGCGGAACGGCACTGGACCTGCCGGACATCCCGGATACCGAAGTGCTTGGTCCTGTCGATCTTGAACTGTCGTTGGAGACCCCCGTATGACCTCCTTGTCGCGCCGCCGATTTCTGATCATCACAGCCGCCTGTGCTGCGGCCACACCGGTTGCAGCCTCGGACGCGCGCTGGCACGGGACCGCGCTGGGTGCCGCCGCCAGCCTGCGCCTGGTGGGCCTGACAGACGCTGAAGCTGCACCCATCATAGCCGCCATGGAGACCGAGATTGCCCGGCTGGAAGACATCTTCAGCCTGTATCGCCCGCAATCGCAGCTCAGCCGGTTGAACCGCGATGGTGTTCTGACGGCGCCCGCTCCTGAATTGTTGAACGTGCTGAGTCTCAGCACAGCGCTGCATCAGGCATCGGATGGCGCATTTGATCCGAGCATTCAACCCCTGTGGAGGGCATTGGCTGCGGGCGCGCGCACGGACGATCTGGTTGAAGTTCAACAGGCAACAGGCTGGGAAAAGGTAATTTTCGACGCCTCGGTCATTCGCCTGCCGGTGCCCGGAAAATCGGCGCTGACGTTGAACGGCATTGCGCAGGGTGCGATCACCGACCGGATCGCCGACCTGCTGCGCGCTCATGGTCTGCGTGATGTTCTGGTCAATATGGGAGAGGTTGCCGCCCTGGGCACGCGTGGTGATGGTGCGCCCTGGAAAGTTGGATTGGCGGCGCCGGACCAAACGGTTCTGAAGCGGATTGTGTTAAGCGATCGGGCAGTGGCGACATCTTCGACGCTGGCGACTCAGCTCAGCCCGGGGGTCGGGCACATCATTACCTTGGATGGGCCTTCAAACCACGACAGGACCGTTTCAGTTTCTGCGCCGAAAGCGGCACTCGCGGATGGGTTGTCCACTGCACTTTGCGCGGCATCCGCCGACAAAGCCAAAGAGATACTGGCGTTCTTCCCCGACGCCCGCATCGAGTTGGACGTATGACGAAGAGGTACAATCTCAGCCCGATCAAAAAAATCCGAAAAAGTATGATATAGGTCAATTCGTGCGCTGCTGAAGACAGCTAGGAAGTGAAGACGCGAACCTATCAATCGAAATTCGAGTCGCCAGCCATGAGCCAGATGACAAGCAGACGCGCATTTCTAAGCGCGCGTGTCCTGCGGGAGGACCCAGATGCGATCCGTCCGCCGGGGGCGGTTGCAACTGGCTTCAGCGATCTCTGCACGCGTTGCGAAGACTGCGCCGCGGCTTGTCCCGAAGACATCATCACATTCGACGATAGCGGTTTTCCCGTTCTGGACCTGTCCGCAGGCGGTTGCACCCTGTGTGGTGACTGCGCTGACATTTGCCCGACCCCGGCGCTGTTGCCCGAGCGTGTGGCCGAGTGGCCGTGGCGCGCACGGATCGAGGCCGCAAGCTGCCTGTCGATGAACGGGGTAAGCTGCCGCCTGTGCCAGGACACTTGCGAACAGGAAGCCATCCGCTTTCGCCTGCAACTGGGCGGGCGGGCTGAACCGGCGCTTGAAACCGAAACCTGCATCGGATGCGGCACATGTTCTGCCGCCTGCCCCGCCGGGGCAATCACGATGCACCGCCCCGCCCCTTTGCACCCGGAGGTGACCCAATGAATATCTGTGGCTGTCTTGTCCACATCGCCCCCGATCACACCGACGCCGCGCGCGCGGCGATGACCGGCACCGATGGCGTCGAGCTTCATGCCGAGGCCGAGGATGGTCGGTTCGTCGTGGTTGTCGAGGATACAGCCGACCGGCTGGCCTCGGAAACCATCATGGATCTGCACCAGATCCCCGGCGTGATCTCGCTATCGCTGACCTATCACCATTTCGAAGATCCCGCGGAGGCTGCTCCGCGTCCTGATGCTCCAAGCCAACCGTCCAGCAGGAGGCCCATGCAATGACCATCTCTGAATCCCGTCGTACATTTCTGAAAGCGTCCGCAGCGGCTGCCACGGCCTCGGCTGCCGGCATCCCACTGGCCGCTGGTTCGGCCAGCGCTCAGGCCGCTGCGCCTGATATCCGCTGGGACAAGGCCGCCTGCCGGTTCTGCGGCACAGGCTGTTCGGTTCTGGTGGGCACCAAGGATGGCCGCGTAGTCGCCACGCAGGGCGACCCTGATGCGCCGGTCAACCGGGGTCTGAACTGTATCAAGGGCTATTTCCTGTCCAAAATCATGTATGGCAAGGACCGCCTGACCACGCCGCTTTTGCGCAAAACCAACGGCGAATATGACAAGAACGGCGAGTTTGAGCCGGTCAGCTGGGACGAAGCCTTTGACGTCATGGCGGCCAAGTGGAAAGAGGCGCTGGCCAAGAAAGGCCCGACCAGCGTGGGCATGTTCGGTTCCGGTCAGTGGACCGTCTGGGAAGGTTATGCGGCGGCCAAGATGATGAAGGCCGGGTTCCGGTCGAACAACATCGACCCCAACGCGCGTCACTGCATGGCGTCGGCCGTGGTCGGCTTTATCCGTACCTTCGGCATCGACGAGCCGATGGGCTGCTATGACGACCTTGAGCACGCGGATACGTTTGTTCTGTGGGGGTCGAACATGGCCGAGATGCACCCGATCCTGTGGTCGCGCCTGACCGATACGCGCCTGACCAAGCCGGGATGCGAAGTGCATGTTCTGTCGACCTTCGAGCACCGCTCGTTCGAGCTGGCCGACAATGGCATGGTGTTCAACCCTCAGACCGATCTGGCGATCCTGAACTATATCGCCAATTACATCATCCAGAATGGCGCGGTGAACGAAGAGTTCGTCAAGAACCACGTCAACATTACCAAGACCGCCACCGATATCGGTTATGGCCTGCGCGACAATCATCCGCTGCAACAAGAGGCCGCGAACCCCAATGTCGGCAAGATGGAGCCGATCAGCTTTGAGGAGTATGCCGAGGCGGTATCGGCATACACGCTGGAATACACCTCGGAGCTGTCCGGCGTTCCGGCGGACAAGCTGGAGCGTCTGGCCCAGCAATATGCCGACCCGAACCGCAAGGTCATGAGCCTGTGGACCATGGGGTTCAACCAGCATACCCGCGGGTCGTGGGTGAATTCGCTGATGTATAACGTGCACCTGCTGGTGGGCAAGATTTCCGAGCCCGGAAACTCGCCCTTCTCGCTGACCGGTCAGCCATCGGCCTGCGGAACCGCGCGTGAGGTCGGCACTTTTGCCCACCGTCTGCCTGCCGACATGGTTGTCATGAATGACGAGCACCGCAAGATTTGCGAAACCGCCTGGAATGTGCCTGCGGGTACCATTCCGGCCAAGCCCGGCTTTCACGCCGTGCTGCAACACCGCAAGCTGAAGGATGGTGATCTGAACGCCTATTGGGTGCAGTGCAACAACAACATGCAGGCCGCACCGAATATCAACGAAGAAGGTTATCCCGGGTATCGCAACCCCGAGAATTTCATCACCGTATCAGACCCCTACCCGACCGTCACGGCCGTGTCCGCCGACCTGATCCTGCCCACCGCCATGTGGGTCGAGAAGGAAGGTGCCTATGGCAACGCGGAACGCCGCACCCAGTTCTGGCGGCAGCAGGTCAAGGCACCGGGCGAGGCCAAGTCGGACGTGTGGCAGGTGATGGAATTCTCGAAACGCTTCACCGTTGAAGAGGTTTG
The DNA here is from genome assembly GCF_059613405.1 of Ruegeria sp. BHSA118. NCBI lineage: Bacteria > Pseudomonadati > Pseudomonadota > Alphaproteobacteria > Rhodobacterales > Roseobacteraceae > Ruegeria > Ruegeria sp. BHSA118. The sequence goes on along the minus strand of NZ_JBXWSM010000076.1, from coordinate 5,928 downwards.
GGGCGAAGAGTTGCTGGCCACCATGCCCGAGCATCGCGGTAAGACCATGTACGAGGTTCTGTTTGCCAATGGCAGCGTCGACAAGTTCCCGCTGTCGGAAACTGCCGAGGGCTTTGACAATGACGAATCCGAGCATTTCGGCTTTTACGTGCAGAAAGGTCTGTTCGAAGAGTACGCCAACTTCGGGCGCGGCCATGCGCACGATCTGGCACCGTTTGAAATGTACCATCAGGCGCGCGGAATGCGTTGGCCGGTCGTGGATGGCAAGGAAACGCTGTATCGTTTCCGCGAAGGCTATGACCCCTACGTGTCCGAGGGCGCCGGCGTTGAATTCTATGGCCACAAGGATGGCAAGGCCAAGATCATCTTTGCGCCTTACGAGCCTGCGGCCGAGGAACCAGATGCGGAATTCGATCTGTGGCTGTGCACCGGTCGCGTGCTGGAACACTGGCATTCAGGATCGATGACACGCCGGGTGCCGGAACTGCACCGTGCCTATCCCGCTGCCGTGGTCTACATGCATCCGCAGGACGCAAAGGATCGGGGTTTGCGCCGGGGTCAGGAGATTGTTCTGTCGACCCGCCGCGGCGAGGTTACCAGCCGTGTCGAAACCCGCGGCCGGAACAAGGTGCCGCGCGGCCTGGTCTTCATGCCCTGGTTCGACGAAAGCCAGTTGACCAACAAGCTGACGCTGGACGCAACCTGCCCGCTGTCGAAAGAGACCGACTTCAAGAAATGCGCCTGCAAGGTCGAGCGCGCGTAACCAGCAAGGATCATACGGGTCGTTCCCATGTCTCTTGTCGATAAACCCCTTTCGCCGCAGCGGCGCCGGTTCCTACAGGACTCGGCGCGGGCGGCGGGCGGCTGCGTGGTCGCCGGGACGGTGCTGGCCTATCTGGCCCGCGACGCCCGCGCTCTGCCAGCCGAAGCTTTGCGCCCGCCCGGCGCATTGCCCGAGAAGGAGTTCCTGTCGGCCTGCATCCGTTGCGGTTTATGCGTGCGGGACTGCCCGTACGATACCCTGAAACTGGCCGAGTTGGGCTCGGACGCGGTAGCGACGGGAACACCATTCTTCACCGCCCGGGATATTCCCTGTGAGATGTGCGACGACATCCCATGTGTCGCCGCATGTCCGACTGGGGCACTGGACCCGGCGTTGGACAATATCGACGACGCGAAGATGGGTGTCGCGGTTCTGGTCGATCAGGAGAACTGCCTGAACTTCCTCGGGTTGCGCTGCGATGTCTGTTACCGCGTCTGCCCCGTCATCGACGAGGCGATCACGCTGGACACCACGCACAACACGCGGTCGGGTCATCACGCGATGTTCATCCCGACCGTCCACGCCGACCGCTGCACCGGCTGCGGCATGTGCGAGAAAAGCTGTGTTCTGCCCGAGGCCGCCATCAAGGTGCTGCCTGCCCGGCTGGCGCGCGGCAGTTCGGCAGAGCATTACCGCAAGGGTTGGGAAGAAAAGGCCGCGAAAGGCGCGCCGGTGGTCGAGGGGATCATCGACCTGCCGGACCGTTTGCCCGGACCGGGCACGGACAATCTGGCCACGCCCGGCGGCTTTGCGCCAGGATATGATCTGCCGGGGGTGGGACAATGAGTACCCGTACGCATATGCCCGTCGGTCAGGAGGCCGTTGAAAGCAAAGGGTGGATTGGGGCGCATCGCTTTTTGCTGATGCGCCGCGCAAGTCAGCTGTTCTTTTTGGTTCTGTTTCTGTTGGGCCCGTGGTTCGGCATCTGGATTGTCGAGGGCACCTTGGCGGGGTCACTGACGCTGGGCGTGCTGCCGTTGACCGATCCGTTCATCCTGTTGCAAAGCTTCGTTGCAGGTCATTGGCCCGAAATGACCGCGCTGATCGGTGGGCTGATCGTTCTGGTGGTCTATGCCCTGATTGGTGGCCGTGTCTATTGCTCGTGGGTCTGCCCAATAAATCCGGTGACGGACGCGGCCAGTTGCGTGCACCGCAAGCTGGACCTACCGAAAGGCTGGCAACCCAAGCGCGGCACCCGGCTGTGGATTCTGGCAACCGTGCTGCTGGTCTCGGGCCTGAGCGGCGTGATCGCGTGGGAGCTGGTCAACCCGATCACGATGCTGCATCGCGGGCTGGTATTCGGCATGGGCTTTGTCTGGGCCATGATCGCGGCCATCTTCGTGTTTGACGTCTTCGTCTCACGCCATGGCTGGTGCGGCCATCTGTGCCCCGTGGGCGCGTTCTACGGGCTGATCGGGTCGAAAAGCCTGCTGCGGGTCAGTGCGGCCAATCGCACGGCCTGTGATGACTGTATGGATTGCTATGCGGTCTGTCCTGAAAATCAGGTGATCTCACCCGCGCTGAAAGGCAAGCCGGGAAGCTCGCCCCTGATCCTGTCACCCGACTGCACAAACTGCGGGCGTTGCATCGATGTCTGCGCAGTCGACGTCTTTAACTTTACTCACCGGTTCGACGACCATGTCGTTCAACCTTCCGATCCAGTTGCCGCGCCCGAGCCGCGCGCCGCCAGACCTATCTAGGGGAGTGCCAAGATGAAAAAATCAATCGTTACAGGCGGAATTGCCCTTCTACCCGTATTGTTGCTGAGCGGATGGGCCGTCGCGCAATCTGCTCAGGTTGAATCCCTGCGCGGTGCGGACGTGGATGAGCCGGTGCCGCTGGACCAAATCCACCGCAATGTCGAAGGGCGCCAGCAGCGCAATTACCGGCAGCAGCCACCGGTGATCCCGCATTCGGTCGAACAGTACCAGATCGACATCCGTACCAACCAGTGCCTGTCCTGCCATGACTGGACCAAAGCGGGCGAGCGCAACGCACCGACCCTGTCAATGACCCACTATCTGGATCGCGATGGTAACGAGTTGGATCAGATTGCCGGAACCCGGTACTTCTGCAACCAGTGCCACGTTCCGCAGGCCGACGCACCGCCGCTGGTCGACAACGTGTTCCAGCCCTCCGCCGGCAACTGATCCAACGCAAGACTGAAAGGAGCACCGACATGGCAGACTCCCCTGAAAAACGCGGCTTGCTTGGTCGCCTCTGGAACGCGATCTGGACACCGGCAGTGATGTTCAGTACGGGCTTTCTGATCCTTGCCGGATTTCTGGCCGGTATACTGTTCTGGGGTGGGTTTCACTGGACGCTGGAACTGACCAACACAGAAGAGTTCTGTGTTTCCTGCCACACGATGGAAACGAACCTGGGTGAGTATCGCGAAACGGTCCACTACAACAACCACTCGGGCGTGCGTGCGATCTGTTCAGACTGCCACGTTCCGGATGAATGGAGCCACAAGATCAAAGCCAAGATCATGGCCGTGAAGGACGTCTATCATGAACTGGCGGGCACCATCAGCACACCCGAGAAATACGAGGAACACCGCCTGGCGATGGCCTCGGCCGTCTGGAAGAAAATGAAAGCGTCTGACAGCCGCGAGTGCCGCAACTGTCACAACTTTGACTACATGGACTTTACCATTCAGGAAACCCGCGCCGCGTCTGAACACCAACGCGCCATCGACAGCGGTATGACCTGTATCGATTGCCATCAGGGCATCGCCCACAGCCTGCCACCCAACTATCTGGAAACATACGAAAAGGTGACTGCTGCACTGGAAGATGAAAGTGTGCAGGAGCACGCTGCTGCCGCGGGTGACGACATCCGCGATTTCCTGAACAACAGCTCGAATTGATGTGGGGGCAGAGATGTTAGATTTACTTGGAACCATTGGTGGCAACGTCCTGAGCCTGCCCGGCATACTCGGTCTGGCGCTGGGCATGATGACCCGCAAGTTGTGGCTGGGCGCGGCATTGGGCGGAGCCGTCGGCGTATTTGAGACGCTGGTTTTTGCAGGCTTCCAGTTTGCGCATGTAGAGGCACTGGACCTGATCATCGCTATTGTGGTCGGCGTCTGTGCAGGAAGCCTCGGCACTGCCATTCGCATCAAGGGCGCAACAGCCTGAATCACAGCCGGTTTCACCGTTTCGGTGGAACCGGCTTGTCCCGTCGGGCCGGGCAATGTTGACACAAACTCAAGGATTGTCTGTTTGTGTTTCCACGCCCGCGATCACCAATTCCGCATTTCCGGGCAAGGATCGGAAGGCTGCGGGCAATGCGCGATCGGTGATGAGCACGTCCTTTTCGGTCAACCCGGGCAGGCGCAATGCCGGGCTGGTCTGGGCCTCGTTGAATTTTGTGGAATCAACCGCCATGAAGGTCTGGTCAGCAATATCAGACATCGCGCGGGCCATATCAGCTTCGCATTGATCGTAGACCATGAAGCCCTTGCTGGGATGCACCAGTGAAGCCGACAAAATGGCCGTCCGGGCCGAGAACCCTGCAATGACGTCATAGGCGGCGCGGTCGAAAGCGGCGCCGTCGTGGTTGCGCAACTGTGTTCCCGCCATGAAGACCCTGTTGCCCTCTTCCATCGACAAGGTGGCGGCGATGAAGGCCGAGTTTGTCACCACAGTGAGGTTTTTGCGCGCGCGAAGTGCCTGAGCGATGAAGCCCGAGGTCGAACCCGTGTCGATGGCGATGGCCGATCCGTCCGGTATCCGCCTCGCAACGGCGTCGGCTATCGCGACTTTGGCGGCACGGTTCTGCGCCATGCGGGCCAGAAACGGAGGATCCAGCACATTTTGAGTGCTGACCAATGCACCATGCACCTTGGACAGGGCGCCCTTGGCGACCATCGGCTTTACGATTCGCCTTACGGTCTGGTCCGACACTTTGAGAATGCGCGCCAGTTCCATGACCGAAATTCGCCCATGCAGGTTTACCGTGCTGAGAATGTCTTGCTCGTATTTCGACATAAAGCGCCGCGATATTTGTTGATTTCATCAAGTTACTTGCAAGATTGACGCTGTTCAAGCGACTTAACTCAACATTTTTCAAACATTTTTGTTGCTTTTTGTTGTTTTGCGACTTTTGATGACGACATGTCATTTGAAGTGGGTGGACGCATGACAACGCATTCGGTCAGACATCTCATCATCGGCGGGGGCATCATCGGATGCTCCATCGCGTATCACCTCGCACGGTCCGGTGAGACGGATGTTGTTCTTCTGGAAAGGGCGTCCCTGACCGAGGGGGCCACCTGGCACGCGGCGGGGCTTGTCGGGCAGTTGCGGTCATCTCGAAACACGACGCGGATGCTGAAACGGTCCGTGGCGCTGTATGATCGCCTGGCCGAAGAAACCGGCATGGAGTTCGACTGGAAGAAAGTGGGAAGCCTGCGCCTGGCGGCAACCAAAGAGCGGCTTCTGGAAGCAAAGCGTCTGGCGACAATGGCCCGCAGCTTTGATCTGGAGATGGAAATAATCTCGGCGGCCGAGGCCAAGGCGCTTTTCCCCTATGTCGACGCGAAAGGTCTGGAGGGCGCGGCCTTTATCCCCTCGGACGGTCATGTCGATCCCGCAGGCTTGTGTCAGGCAATCGCTTCCGGCGCCCGGATGCACGGCGCCCAGATCCGCCAATCCGTGCAGGTTACCGATTTTGAAATCCATAACAATCGCATCACCAAAGTGATGACAGCGGAAGGGGACTATGAAGCGGACACCGTCGTTCTGGCCGCCGGAATGTGGAGCCGCGAGCTGGCCGCGAAACTTGGTGTCGTTGTTCCGGCCTGTGCCGTCGAGCACCAGTATATCGTCACCGAACCGATGCCCGACCCGGAACTTGTAAAGCGCCTGCCAACCCTGCGCGATCCCGAGCGGCTGGTGTATTACAAACCGGATGCAGGCGGGAGGCTTGTGATCGGCGGGTATGAGGACAACACGCTGCCGTTCGGCGACAGGGGTATTCCGGGCGCGTTTGTCCGGCAGCTGTTGCCGGACAACCTGGAGCGGTTTGCCCCCCTTGCCGAACTGGCAGGTCAGGTTACGCCGGTCGTCAACACGGTCGGAATCCGGCAGGTCATCAAC
>NZ_JBXWSM010000075.1:0-19770 GCF_059613405.1 Ruegeria sp. BHSA118 | reverse complement strand
TATGGGCGACCTTCGATCTGTCCCAGAACCGGGTAATAGCAGCGGTCGAAGAATTCCTTCATCAAGCCCGAGATCGCCGCCAGGTTCTCTGGCGCGCAGAAGATGTAGCCGTCGGCGGCCAGCACATCCTCCGGCCCCGCCTGATCCGCAGGCACAAGTTCAACCTCGGTCTCAGCCCGTGCCGATTCAGCCGTCGCTTCGGCCATCTGCCGGGCACCGCCTGTGCGCGAGTGGTAGACAATCAGTAGCTGCGCCATGTCAGACCCGGTGATAGGGGCCGCCGGACAGAATGGTCGCGGCCCGGTAAAGTTGCTCGGCCAGCATCACACGGACCAGCATATGGGGCCAGACCATCGACCCGAACGAAATGGAAAAGTCGGCTTCTGCCCGCAAAGCAGGGTCTATTCCGTCTGCTCCGCCGATGATCAGCGCCAGATCCTGCCGACCCGCGTCGCGCCAATCACCCAGCTTCTTCGCGAAATCGGGCGAGGACATGACACGCCCCCGTTCATCAAGCGTGCACAACACCGCCCCTTTAGGCAGGGCTTTGCGTAACAGCGCGGCCTCGGCTGCCATGCCTGCGTTTTTCTTGTCTTCAACCTCGATCACTTGCGCAGGCCCAAGGCCCAGCGCACGTCCGGTCCGGTCAAATCGGGTCAGGTAATCGTCAAGCAGTGTCTTCTCGGGTCCGGCGCGCAATCGCCCGACCGCAACTATGCTGATACGCATATCTCTCTCGCCTCCGGCCCCTCAATACGGGCCGGGATGGCGCCTCAGTTCGCCGAGGCGCTGCCGCCCTGAGGCAGCCACATCTTTTCCAGCTGGTAGAATTCACGCACTTCGGGGCGGAAGATATGGACGATCACGTCGCCCGTATCGATCAGCACCCAGTCGCCGGCATCCTTGCCTTCGACCTTCGAGGTGAAACCGAATTCCTGCTTGATGCGATCCGTCAGCTTTTCCGCCATGGCCGAGACCTGACGGGTCGACCGACCCGAGGCAATCACCATGTGATCCGCGACAGACGACTTGCCTTGCAGGTTGATCTGCACGACGTCTTCGGCCTTGTCATCGGAAAGTGAGGAAAGGATACGCTCAAGCAGCTTGTCGCTGATTGACTGAGAGTGGGCCATTATGTTGACCCCATCATCGGCGGGCAAACCCGCCTGTGTATGTAGAGACAGGACATAGTCCTCCTTTGCTGCGCGCCGCCAAACCCCGGCGCCAGGGTACTAATAAGGTAGCAAGGGGAATGCAACATTTCAATGAAAGCGCGTCCGGCCCCGCGTAGGGGTGATCACTCTTCTGCGATTTGTTGCATGTTTGCGTTTTTCGACAAAAGCCGAACCTCGCGCTGCGGGAAGGGGATCGAGATGCCTTCTTCCTGAAACGCATCCCATAGCGCAAGATAGACATTTCCCCTGATATTGGTCAGCCCCTTGGTCGGATCGCTGATCCAGAACCGCAGAACGTAATCCACGCTGCTGTCACCAAAACCGGTGATATGGCATACCGGTTCGTGTTTTCCGCCACTCAATACGCGGGTCACTGCCTTCACCGCCCGGATCGCCGTTGCGCGCACTTTGTGGGGGTCATCCTCATAGCTGGTGCCAAAATCCAGATCCAACCGCACGAATTTGTCGGAATGCGACCAGTTCACCACCTGGTTGGTAATCAGGTCCTCGTTCGGGATCAGGTATTCCCGCCCGTCCCGCGTGACAACCGAGACATAGCGTGCGCCCAGCGCATTGATCCAACCGAACGTATCGCCCAGCGAGATCACATCGCCCGGCTTGATCGACCGATCCATCAGGATGATGATCCCCGATATGAGGTTCGACACCACTTTTTGCAGGCCAAACCCGATGCCCACGCCGATTGCGCCCGACAGCAACGCAATGCCGGTCAGATCGAAGCCCAGCGTACGGATCGCAGCCAGAAAGACCGCGCCGTACAGCAGCACCTGAATTCCCTTGGCCAACAACACCTGCATGGACGGGGTGATGTCGTCATTGCTATGCAATCCACGCTCGGCCGCGCGGGTGCCGATGCGGGCCAGCGTCAACAGGACTCCGATCAGCAGGAGGGCCTTGAGAATGCCCAGCACCGAAATATGCAGGTCACCGACGGAAATCGCGACCCCATCCAGGAATTCGGCCACATCATCCGTCAAATTCAACGCAACAAGCGTTGCATAGACCCACATTGCCCACTTGAACATCCGTCGCAGCGTCCGGTTGCGGACAAGCCTCGCCACCAATGCAATCGCCAGCCACGCAGTTGCCAAGGTCGCAATGATCCCAATGAGATAACTGCGCGACGGCCAGGTGACATGCTGCATGACCTGATGTAAGAGCCAGGACAGCAGCACAAAATAGACCAGCGTCAGCCGCTGCATCAGCTGGACCATAGTGCGAAGCCGCCATTTCGGCCACCCGCTGCGGGCACGCGTCCAAGCATCCCATCGCGGCTGTGTCAGAACTTTCAGAAGAAAAGCCAGCGCCCAAAGAAAAAGGATGATGACCAACTGATACTGCCGCCAGCCCGGCGTAACCACCAACTCGACCAGTTCTTGAAGCTCGGAAGAGAACCCCGCGACCATGTTGTTGTAAAGGTCTGTCAGCGAGCTGGGGATCAGGTCTTGGTTCATTCACGCCTCCTGCACGGCAGCTTGGACAGCAATGCCGGGCGATGCAAGCCTGACACCGGTTTTGAACCTTGATTGCAGCAAAGGCGCGGTATATCTGAACCGCATGAGACTCAATGTGGCCCAAGAACAGAATCTGCAAGACCGCGCGCGTCTGCGCGAACGGTTCTTTGGGGCTGCCCGCACGGTCCTGGCGCGCCTACCCGTCGCCTGAGCCAACTCGCCAGCTATTTCTCATTACATACGGGAGAGGACACATGTCCCCCAAGACACTCTATGACAAGATCTGGGATGCCCATGTCGCGCACGAAGCCGATGATGGCACCTGCCTGCTGTATATCGACCGCCATCTGGTCCACGAGGTCACCAGCCCGCAAGCATTCGAAGGCCTGCGTATGGCGGGCCGCAAGGTGCGCGCGCCAGAAAAGACCATTGCCGTACCGGACCACAACGTTCCGACCACTCCGGACCGGGTGAACGGTATTGAAAACCCGGAATCGCGCATTCAGGTCGAAGCGCTGGACAAGAACGCCCGGGATTTCGGCATTCACTATTACCCGGTGAATGACGTCCGTCAGGGCATCGTGCATATCGTCGGCCCGGAACAGGGCTGGACCCTGCCGGGTATGACCGTTGTCTGCGGCGACAGCCATACCGCCACCCACGGCGCGTTTGGCGCATTGGCACACGGCATCGGCACGTCCGAGGTTGAACACGTTCTGGCGACGCAAACGCTGATCCAGAAGAAATCCAAGAACATGAAGGTGGAAATCACCGGCAAATTGCAACCGGGCGTGACCGCCAAGGACATCACTCTGGCTGTGATCGGCAAGACCGGCACCGCCGGCGGCACCGGCTATGTCATCGAATATTGCGGTGAAGCGATCCGTGACCTTTCGATGGAAGGCCGCATGACCGTTTGCAACATGGCCATCGAAGGCGGTGCCCGCGCTGGTCTGATCGCGCCGGATGAAACCACGTTCGAATATGTCAAAGGCCGCCCGCATGCCCCGAAAGGTGCGCAGTGGGAAGCCGCGATGGACTGGTGGAAAACGCTCTTCACCGACGAAGGCGCGCATTTCGACAAGGTGGTCACGATTCGTGGCGAAGACATCGCGCCCGTCGTCACCTGGGGCACCAGCCCCGAGGATGTTCTGCCGATCACGGCAACCGTGCCGCACCCCGAGGATTTCGAAGGCGGCAAGGTCGAGGCGGCCCGCCGTTCAATCGAGTACATGGGTCTGGAAGCCGGTCAGAAGCTGAGCGATGTCGAAATCGACACCGTCTTTATCGGTTCTTGCACTAACGGACGTATTGAAGACCTGCGCGCTGCGGCTGAAATCCTGAAAGGCAAAAAGATCAAGGACGGTATGCGCGCCATGGTCGTGCCCGGTTCGGGGCTGGTCCGCGCACAGGCCGAAGAAGAAGGTCTGGCCGACATCTTCAAAGAGGCCGGGTTCGAATGGCGTCTGGCAGGCTGTTCGATGTGCCTGGCGATGAACCCGGACCAGCTGCAACCGGGCGAACGCTGTGCCGCCACCTCGAACCGCAACTTCGAAGGCCGTCAGGGCCGGGGCGGGCGCACACATCTGCTGAGCCCGGCAATGGCTGCCGCAGCGGCAATCACGGGACGGCTGACAGACGTCCGTGAATTGTTGTAAGGTGCCCTCATATCTAGATATTTGAGGGATTGAACAAATGAGTGACTGGGTCAAATGGCTATTGCTTGGACTTCTGTCCATCGTGTTCGGCATCTTTGTGCTGGGCGCACCGGTCGTGGCATCAATCACCGTGACGGTGGTCACAGGTGTATTGCTGCTGATTTCAGGTGCATTGCAGGTTGTTGGCGGCTTCACCGTCGAGGGGACCGGCAACAAGATACTGTCACTTATCATGGGTGTCGTGATGCTGTTTCTGGGCTGGTCCTTTCTGGATCACCCACTGCAAGGAACGCTGACCCTGGCAACCGTCTGCCTGATCCTGTTCATGGCTGGCGGCATTGCCCGCGTGATCCTGTCGTTCCAGATGCGCGGAACACAGTATTTCTGGGCGACGCTGGTCTCGGGCATCATGTCGATTGTTCTGGCGATCCTGATCTGGCGCTTTGCCGCGATGGATCCTTCGGTGCTGCTGCAATTGCTGGGCATCCTGCTGGGGATCGAGATGATCTTTAACGGGCTCGGCCTTGTCTTCATGGCGTTCTTCGTCAAGGACGCACCAAAAGAAACGAAACAAGCTTAACGCGGGGTCTGGGCGCGGCCCTCTCCCGCAGGAGTGTGAACATGGATAAGTTTGAAAAAGTCCACGGGGTGGCCGCCCCAATGCCGCTGATCAATATCGACACCGATATGATCATTCCCAAAGTGCATCTGAAAACCATCAAACGGTCCGGCCTTGGCGTCGTGCTGTTTGATGAAATGCGCTATCATGATGACGGGCAGGAAAACGAAGAGTTCGTCCTGAACAAGCCCGCCTATCGCGAGGCCGAGATTCTGGTCGCCGGCGACAATTTCGGCTGCGGCTCGTCGCGCGAACACGCGCCCTGGGCGATCAAGGATTTCGGCATCAAGGTCGTGATCTCGACCAGCTTTGCCGACATCTTTTTCAACAACTGCTTCAAGAACGGCATCCTGCCGATCGTGGTCGAAGAAGAACATCACGCGATCCTGATGGAAGACGCACATAAGGGTGAGAATGCCCGCATGACCGTGCACCTGGAAGATCAGCAGATCACCACTTCGGATGGGGTCGTGATCGAATTCGACATCGATCCGCACCGCAAGCACTGTCTGCTGAACGGTCTGGACGATATCGGTCTGACCATGGAAAAAAATCACCACATCGACAAATTCGAAGATCACGCAAGTCAGGCCCGCCCCTGGGTGTAAGGTCCAAGCGATTCTTTGAACACTCAACCTAACGGGGTCGCCAATGCGGCCCCGTTCTCATTCTTGGGGTTGATTTTCACAGAACCACAACATCTTGGTCTCATATTGAGATACACGTCGGATTTGCGTCGAAAATGATGCAATCCCGCACCAGTTGCGCCATCATTTTGCCCGAAATCACGTGTTTTCTGCACCCTGTCTTGAGCGAAATGCCGCTTATCGTCCATGTTGGCGCTAAAGAGGCATCCGTCAAAAACTCGAGACGATGGGCACAAGTTGGAATGTAAGTCGGCGAAGATCGACTTATCCGGTTTGAAAAAGGGTTCGGATAGTGATTGCGCGCACAACAGGGGCGGCGATACGCGGAATACTTGTGGCACTGATGGTGCTGACACCCGCGTTGTACCTGCCTGTATCATCGACGAACGGGACCGAGATTCTGGTCTTCCTCGCGATTCTCGCGTTCATCCTGACATTCGCCGAGTACAATTCTGCCTTTCCCAGCTTTATTGAATTTCGCGATGCGCCGCCGGTGAACCGTCTGCGGTTTGTCGGGCTGATGTCGATGGTCACCTTTCTGACCCTGGTTTGCAAAAACGCATATGAGCCGACTGAACTGACCGCGTTCGCCTACACCGCGGGTCTGGCCGTCGCGAATGTCGCGGACTTTCCCTATTCCCCGGTTCGGTTGATCGTGCTGATGCTGCCCTTGGATGCCGGTCAGCCGTTGATCGAATTGGTTCGGATCGCAGCCAGTGTGGCCTATGTGGCCGCCTTGGTCACCGTCGCCAGCTTTGCCTATGCGGTCAAAGTGCGTGGCTGGCCCACGGGCAATGGCGCCTTCAACGTGTGGACCAATCTGCCATTGTTTGATCCCACCAAGGGCGGCGATGTTGTTACCCGGCTGCAACGCGATGGTCGTTTGAATATCTGCATTGGCGTTCTGCTCCCCTTCCTCATTCCAGCCGTCATCAAGCTCATGAGCAGCGTCGTTGCCCCGATCTCACTGAGCAATCCGCAAACATTGATCTGGACCATGTGCGCCTGGGCCTTCCTGCCCGCCAGCATGATCATGCGCGGCATGGCGACGCTTCGCATCGCAGGTCTGATCGTGGAAAAGCGCCGCGCCTATTCGACAAGCGAGACAACGCAAGCCGCATGATCCGTGCCCTTGCTCTGCTGCTGCTGCTGCCTTTCTCGGCGCAGGCAGAGGTTTATCGCATCGCCACCTACAACACTGAACTCAGTAGAAACGGCCCCGGCCTGCTGCTGCGCGACATCCAGCGGGATGATGCGCAGGTTGGCGCGGTTGTCGAGGTCATTGCCGCGGCGCGGCCTGATGTCATTGCCCTGCAAGGCATCGACTGGGATCTGGAAGGCGCAGCCCTGAGCGCCTTGTCCGAGAAACTGCGCGAGGCGGGCCTGGATTTCCCCTATCACTTTTTCGCCCGGCCAAATGCTGGGTTGGAAACGCCGCTGGATCTGGACGGTGATGGCCAAACGCAAGGCCCCGGCGACGCGCAGGGCTGGGGGAAGTTCACCGGCCACGGAGGGGTGGCGGTGCTGTCCCGTTTCGAAATCATGACCGATGACGTTCAGGACTACACCGATCTGCGGTGGAAAGACCTGCCTGGGGCTGCTTTGCCACGCAGTGATGGGCTCCCCTTCCCGTCTGAAGCTGCGCACGACATTCAGCGCCTGTCCTCGACCGTGCATTGGGTGCTTCCGATCGAAACACCGCAGAGGCGATTCAGCCTGATGACCTTTCACGCTGCCCCACCGGTTTTTGACGGATCCGAGGATCGCAACGGTCTGCGCAACAGGGACGAGATTCGCCTGTGGTCGGTTTTGCTGAATGGCGGCCTGGGGCCAGCCCCTCAAAGCCCCTTCGTGATCGCTGCGGACGCCAATCTCGACCCGACCCGCGGAGAAGGCCACAAGCAGGCCATTCGCACGCTTTTGGACGATCCCAAGGTGCAAGACCCGATGCCAAAGGACCCAACGGGTTCATCAGCAACAGTCGAATGGAAAGCCACCGGGGAAATGCGCGTTGACTATGTGTTGCCGTCCAGTGATCTGCAATTCTCGGGAACCGGCGTCGTCTGGCCTGGGGAAGGTGACACGCTGTACGACAGTGCCCGACGCGCCAGCAGGCATCGACTGGTCTGGGTTGACATAATCCTACCCTAGAACCTCGCCCCTGTTCCCGGTTGTTGCCGATGAAGCGGCAGGCTGGGACGGAATGGCGGAACGCAAGGCATCCTCTAGGTTCGTTTCAGAAAACGAGGCCAGCAATTCTTTCATATAGCCGCCATCCAATTGATGCGGAACGTGCCAGAGGTACCGCATCTCGATCAAATGAGGGGCCATGCGCCAGAACGGGCGGGCCAATTGCAGAGGCCACCATTTCATGCGCCGCACTGCAACCGGCCGACCGGTGACTTGCGAAAGCGATTGAGCGATCTGCGTCCCGGTCAAAGTGTACCCTTCAAATGGAACATCGCAGAAACGGGGAAGGTCTTGCCGCATCTCAGCCAGCGCGACAGCGGCGCGGGCCAGATCAGGCAGAAAGGCCCACGCGTGCGATGCGTCCGGATCACCGGGGTAAACGAACTGACTGCGCGAAAGACGCTTGATCATGACCTGATCGAACCAGTTTCCGGATGCATTGGTGTCGATGAAGTCCCCGGCGCGCAAAAGGATGGTGCGCACGGTTGACGCGCGATAGGCCTCTTCCATCCCGATCCGGACCCGGCCCAAAGGATTGCTGGCCCGATGCGGCGTCCCGCCCGACCATGGGCCCGGCGTATTCCCACCAAATACGTAGACATTGCCCGGCACAATCACGGTCGCCCCCGTGTCTGAGGCCGCATCTATCACCCGTTTGGTCAGTACCGGCACATCGCGTGCCCAATCGGGATAGGGCGGGTTCCATCCATTCACGATGACATCCACGCCGCGCGCCGCCTGTGACAGCGAATCCGACCTGCGGTCAAATTCTGTCACGTCCCAGCCCGCGCGACTGAACGCCTGGGCTGCATTGCGTCCGAAACGACCTGTTGCGCCCAGTACCAGTGCAGATTGTGCCATGTTTGCCTCCTGACTGAGATCAATTTACCCATTCACTTCGCGCAAGGAATTGCCGCAAATCGCAGAACGTGTATTCATTTCTGAATGGACAAAGCTCTGACACATGCAGATTGGTCTCTGATCCAATGCTTTCTGGCCGTGGCCGAGACGGGATCGCTGTCTGCCGCCGCACGACATCTGAATCGCAGCCAACCCACTTTGGGGCGGCAGGTCCAAAACCTTGAGGACGAGCTGGGTGTCTCTCTTTTCGATCGCCATGCGCGTGGTCTGAAGCTCAGCGAAGCGGGGTTACAGCTTTTGCCGATGGCCCAGCAGATGCACAGCGCCATGACCGCGTTCAGTCTTGCCGCCGCGGGGCAATCGCAACAGCTTGAAGGTTCGGTGCGTATCACCGCATCCGTCTTTGCCTCGCATCACCTGCTGCCACCGATACTGGCGTCCGTCCGCAGGCAAGAGCCCACGATCCAGCTTGAACTGGTGGCCACTGACACCACCGAGAACCTGCTCTATCGCGAGGCGGATATCGCCGTGCGTATGTATCGCCCTGCGCAGGTCGATCTCATTTCCCGCTATCTCGGGGATGTGCCGCTGTGTTTTTGTGCGGCAAAGTCCTATCTGGACCGGAACGGGCGCCCCAAGACACCCGAAGAACTGTTTACGCATGATCTGGTGGGGTTTGACGCGAACCAGGAGATCATCAAAGCCATGCGTGAAAAGGGGTGGCCAGCCAGTCGCGACAGCTTTGCCACCCGCTGTGACCTGCAAAGCGCCTATTGGGAACTGATCCGGGCGGGCTGTGGCATAGGCTTCAGCCAGGTACAGGTTGCCCAAGCCGACCCCGACGTGGAAATCCTGCCGCTGGATGTGGACATCCCAATTCTACCCGTGTGGCTGGCCGCACCTCAGGCCATGCGCCAGACCCCGCGCATCCGCAGGGTCTGGGATTTGTTGGCAGAAGGGCTCAAAGCCGCTCTTTGAGCGTCAAAGCGGGCCGGAATAAGTTCCACGCGCGGGATAGTTGTTGCCCAGTGTGAATTTCAAACCACCCGCAATATCCGACATCGACGGGCGACCGAAGGGCGTGGTCTGTTGCCACGCATAGTACAGCGTCCGGTCGGGTGCGATGTAGAAATGCCCGGGCTCGGCGAACAGATCCGGTTCGGCGCTGCCTTCGCGCTTGGTCGAGATGTTAAGGCCCCAATCATCCCGCGCAGCGGACAGGGGAAGGCTGTGACCCACCCGCAGGCGCGACGCCCCGGCTTTTTCGGCGGTTTCCGCCGCGCGCTCGGCTGTATCGGTGGTGATCATGATGACCTCGACGCCCAGCGCCGCGAAGTCATCCAGCGCCGCTTCGACCTCGGCCATCTGCTTGATGCAGATCGGGCAATGCAGCCCGCGATATTGAATCACCAGCGTCCCGTTTTCGCCCTTGTCCGCCTCAAGATCGAAGCTGCCATGGGCAACAGTTTCGATTTTCAGCGCAGGAACCGGATTTCCAGGTGTCAGCATGTGTTTTCCTTCTGTTTTGGCAGGTTCGTCTCATTGACCCGATGCAACGCAGACGCTAGGCCCTGTGCAACAAAACGCAAGGAGACCCTTCATGTCCAACCCCTCGCTCCTTATCCTGCCCGGAGACGGAATTGGCCCGGAAGTCATGGCCGAAGTGCGCAGAATCATCGATTGGTTCGGTGCCAATCGTGGTCTTCAATTTGACGTGAGCGAGGATCTGGTCGGCGGTGCCGCCTATGACGCCCACGGCAAACCTCTGTCCGATGAGACGATGGCCAAGGCGCAAGAGGTTGACGCGGTTCTGCTGGGCGCTGTCGGCGGCCCGAAATACGACGATCTGGATTTCAGCCTGAAACCCGAGCGTGGTTTGCTGCGCCTGCGCAAGGAAATGGACCTGTATTCGAACCTGCGCCCGGCCCAGTGTTTTGACGCGCTGGCTGACTTCTCGTCGCTGAAGAAAGACATCGTTGCCGGTCTGGATATCATGATCGTGCGCGAACTGACCTCGGGCGTTTATTTCGGTGAACCGCGCGGCATCTTCGAGGAAGGCAATGAACGCGTCGGCATCAACACCCAGCGTTACACCGAATCCGAGATCGAACGCGCCGCGCGTTCGGCCTTTGAACTGGCGATGCGCCGGAACAAAAAGCTGTGCTCGATGGAAAAAGCCAACGTGATGGAATCGGGCATTCTGTGGCGCGAAGTGGTCAACCGCGTTGCCGCTGACTACCCCGAAGTTGAGCTGAGCCATATGTATGCCGACAACGGTGCCATGCAGCTGGTGCGCGCGCCGAAACAGTTCGACGTGATCCTGACCGACAACCTGTTCGGTGACATCCTGTCCGACTGCGCCGCGATGCTGACGGGCTCTCTGGGCATGCTGCCGTCGGCGTCGCTGGGCGCGCCGATGGCCAATGGGCGCCCCAAAGCAATGTACGAGCCCGTACACGGGTCTGCCCCCGATATCGCGGGTCAGGGCAAAGCCAACCCGATCGCCTGTATCCTCAGCTTTGCAATGGCGCTGCGCTACAGCTTTGATCAGGGCGAAGAAGCGGATCGCCTGGAAACTGCGATCGAGAAAGTTCTGGCCGACGGCGTTCGCACCGGCGATCTGCTTGCGGATGAGGGCGTTCAGCCCGTCTCGACAAGCGAAATGGGCGACGCGATCCTTTCAGCGTTGGACGCTAGCGCCTAAGAAACGAAAGAATGAAAAAACAATAGGCGGTGCCCAGCGCACCGCCTTTTTTTTCGCCTGTTCAATTCCCGAAGATATTGTTCAACAGGTTGTTTATAGCCCGGTCCAACCCGGTTTGTTTCTTACGCCGTTGTTGCTGCGGCTGCGCCGTTCGCACCGGAGGTTCCGGCGCCATCATCGGCAAGGGGGAGGGCGTCATCCCCTCGGTCACGCGCAGCATGGTTTCTTTCCAGATCTCGGCCGGTAAGCCACCACCGGTCACGCCGGACAAGGGCGTGTTGTCATCATACCCCATCCAGACCCCGGTCACATAATCAGCCGTGAACCCGATGAACCACGCATCGCGCGCCGCCTGGGTCGTGCCGGTCTTGCCCGCCACCTGCCAGCCGGGCAATTTGGCCCGCCCGCCGGTACCTTCAGAGACCACGCGTTCCATCATCCAGGTCAGCTGTTTGGCGGCCTTTTCATTGATGACCCTCTCGCCAATACCGGTCGTTGTAACCATGACGGGTGTTTCGTCGCCCAGCAGCTTCAGTTCGGTCAGCCCATAAGGTTCAACCTGCGACCCGCCATTCAGGATGCCCGCGTAAGCCCCGGTCATCTCGATCAACGTGCTTTCAGATGCACCAAGCGCCAGCGCAGGCCCCTGTGCCAGGTCGCTGGCAATCCCAAAGCCGCTGGCGACCGTTCGAACATTGTCCAGGCCGGAAATCTCGGCCACTTTCACCGCCGGTATGTTCAGCGAGTTTTTCAGCGCATCCGCCAAGGTCACCCGCCCGTAATACTTGTTGGTGTAGTTCTTGGGGCACCACTGGCCCGACCCCGGAATATCGACGCAATAGGGTTCATCCATCACCGTATCCAGCGGCGAATATCCAAGTTCCAGCGCGGTGGCATAGACGAATGGTTTGAACGATGATCCCGTCTGTCGCAACGCCTGCGTCGCGCGGTTGAACGCGCCAGATACGCGTGTCTTGCGCCCTCCAACCATCGCACGTACCGCACCGTCGGCCGACATCACGACAATGGCCGCCTGCGCCTTTGATCCTTCCCGCACTTTTTCCTGAAAGATGAACTTCAGCGCTTCTTCCGCAGAGGTCTGTATGCGCTGATCCAGGGTTGTCCGGATCACCACATCTTCGGTCGTGTTTCGGGTAAAGAACTCGGGCCCGCTGGCCATGACCCAATCCGCGAAATATCCCCCGGCCCGTGCGGCCGCCGCCTCGGACAGTTGGGCCGGGCGTGCCCGCGCTTCGCTGGCCTGTGCGGCGGTCAGATAGCCCTGATCCTCCATCAGACCGATCACAAGGCGGGCCCGGTCCTGCGACCGTTGCAGATTGTTCGTCGGCGCATAGCGCGTGGGCGCAACCAGCAGCCCGGCCAACATCGCTGCCTCTGCGGGCGAAACCTCGGCGGCGGACTTGCCAAAGTACCGCTGGCTTGCGGCCTCGAACCCGCGCGCGCCTGCACCAAGGAAAGCCCGGTTCAGGTAGATCGTCAGAACCTCATCTTTGGAGTATTTCACCTCCATCGCCATTGCATAAATGGCCTCTTTGGCCTTGCGCAACAGCGATCCCTGACGGCAATCGGCTTCATAGGCGGCCTCTGATTCCCATTCAGTCGGATCATAAGGCACACCCAGACACAGCAATTTGGCCGTTTGCTGCGTTATGGTTGACCCGCCATGCCCGGACAACGGGCCGCGCCCTTCGCTCAGGTTGATGCGCACGGCGCTTGCCACACCGCGCGGGCTGACGCCGAAATGGCGATAGAACCGTTTGTCCTCGGTCGCGATGACGGCGTTTTTCAGATGCGGGGACACCGTATCAGCAGTGATCACCCCGCCAAACTGGTCGCCCCGCCAGGCAAACACTTTGCCATCGCGGTCCAGCAGCGTGACAGACCCGCGTGCACGGCCGTCCAACAAGGCATCCAAGTCAGGCAACGAGGAATAGATGACACCCACCGCCAAGGCGATCAGGATGGCCACGACCGCTCCGACCCGCCAGGTCAGACCCCAGACCATCCGCCAGACCCAGCGGAAAAAACGACGCAAGATGCCGCCGCCTTTGCCCCCCGATCTCTTGCGCGTCTTCTTGCGCGCAGTTTTGCGTGTGGTGGTTTTGCGAGCCGTCGCCTTCTTGCCCGCCGGGCGCTTGGACGCCGACGGTTTACGGCCCTTTGACGGGTACCTTTTATCCGCAACCAATTTCGGCTTGCGTCGCTTGGACTCAGTCATGCTCAAACTCTGCCCGGGTTTTCTTTTGCGCCACCATACCCCGGTGATCCGAGTATGTAGAGGTCCGAATTTCCGAAAATTCCCCTCACAACACTGCCCGTTATTTAATCAACGCGCCCGATTTGTGCAAAAAATGTGCAATCTTCTGCCATTTGGCAGCCCTTTGACGCCCAAGAGTCGTTTCTTACCGCGATCCGTCGCGCATTTTTCTGCAGGTGCAAACAAACCGGTTCCACCGGAGAACCAGAGGGGAAAGACGTGAAACTGATCATTGCGACAATCAAGCCGTTCAAGCTGGAGGAGGTGCGCGAGGCACTGACCGAGGCCGGCGTGCGCGGCATGATGGTAACCGAGATCAAGGGCTTCGGCTCGCAATCCGGCCACACCGAAATCTATCGGGGGGCCGAATATGCGGTGAACTTCGTGCCCAAGATCAAGCTGGAAATCGTGGTGCCTGCCGCGATGACCGACCAGATCGTCGAGACCATCACCAAAACCGCCAAGACCGGCAAGATCGGCGACGGCAAGATTTTCGTCCTCGATGTCGAGCAGGCGCTGCGCGTGCGGACCGGGGAAACCAACGAAGAGGCGCTGTAGGCGCCGCGACCGACAATCATTCGAGGACTGAACATGAACCTGAAGAAATCTCTCATTCCTGCCGCGGCGATCGTCGCGCTGCCGCAGATGGGCCTAGCGCAAGAGGCCACCGGCGAGACCGCGCAGCATACGCAATATATCCTGACTTCGCTGTTGTTTCTGGTCGGCGGTTTTCTGGTATTCTGGATGGCCGCGGGCTTTGCCATGCTCGAGGCCGGCCTGGTGCGCTCAAAAAACGTTGCCATGCAGCTGGTCAAGAACATGGGCCTGTTTTCCTTTGCAGCAATCATGTACTGGCTGGTGGGCTTCAACCTGATGTATCCGGGCGACGGCTGGACCATCACCGGCATTCTGGGCGCGTTCTCGCCAACCTCACTGGAACCGGTTGGTCTGGAAGGTGTCGAAACCGACCTGTCTTATGCGTCCGTCGGATCGGACTTCTTCTTCCAGCTGATGTTCTGCGCCACCACAGCGTCCATCGTATCTGGTACCATGGCCGAGCGCGTCAAACTGTGGCCCTTCTTCTTTTTCGTGATCGTCCTGACAGGCATCATCTACCCGATCGAAGCGTCCTGGCAGTGGGGTGGCGGCTGGTTGTCCGAGATGGGCTTCAGCGACTTCGCCGGCTCGACCCTGGTTCACGCCGCAGGTGGCTTCGCGGCTCTGGCCGGTTCCATCGTGCTGGGCCCGCGCATCGGTAAATACAACAAGGAAGGCAAAGTTGTGCCTATCCCCGGCTCGAATCTGGCGCTTGCCACTCTGGGGACGTTCATCCTGTGGCTGGGTTGGTTCGGCTTCAACGGCGGCTCGCAGCTGGCCATGGGGACCATTGGTGACATGGCTGATATCAGCCGTATCTTCGCCAACACCAACATGGCCGCAGCCGCCGGTGCCGTCGCCGCCCTGATCCTGACGCAGGTGATGTATGGCAAGGTCGACCTGACCATGGTTCTGAACGGCGCGCTGGCCGGGCTGGTCTCGATCACTGCCGAACCGCTGGCGCCGTCGCTGTTCCAGGCGCTGATCATCGGGGCCATCGGTGGCGTGATCGTGGTCTACACCGTGCCGCTGCTGGACAAGATGAAGATCGACGACGTGGTCGGCGCAATCCCGGTTCACCTGATTGCGGGCTTCTGGGGTACCTTCATCGTGGCATGGACCAACGGTGATGCGTCCTTCGTGACCCAGATCATCGGCTTCGCGGCCATCGGGATCTTCGTCTTCGTGGTCAGCTTCATCCTGTTCTCGATCCTCAAGGCCACCGTCGGCCTGCGGGTGGGCGAGGAAGAAGAGATCAACGGCCTCGACATGGGCGAACTGGGCATGGAAGCCTATCCCGAGTTCTCGAAAGGCTGAGCCCACTTCAACCCAAACAAAAAAACCTGGGCATTCGTGCCCGGGTTTCTTGTTTGGGAATGCCTGAAAATCAGACGCCGACGTCAATGATGGCCTTGGCCAGAATCGGTACGGTTGTCGCGTTCAGACCGGCGATGTTCAGGCGGCTGTCGCCAACCATGTAGATGCCGTGTTCAACGCGCAGTTTCTCGACCAGTTCCGGGGCCGCACCCAGGCGCGAGAACATGCCGCGGTGCTGGGCGATGAAACCGAAGCGGTCCGAACCGCTCAGACGCTGGAGTTCGTCGGCCAGTTGGCGACGCAGGCCCAGCATTGACAGGCGCACCTCTTCCAGTTCGGCCATCCAGTCGGCGCGCAGGGCTTCGTCCATCAGGATCGTGGTCACAACACGTGCGCCGTGGTCGGGGGGAAAGGAGTAATTCTGGCGGTTCAGGAATGCCAATGTACCCTGGTTCAAAGCGGTTTGCCCGGCATCGGCGCTGATGGCCATCAGCAGACCAGTGCGTTCGCGATACACGCCGAAATTTTTCGAACACGACGCCGCTATCAGGCATTCCTTGACCGAAGACGCAACCAGACGTGTTGCTTGCGCATCTTCTTCCAGACCGTCGCCAAAGCCTTGATAGGCAATGTCGATCATCGCAACGAGGCCAAGCGCGTTGATCAGGTTCACGACCTCCTGCCATTGAACCATGTTGAGGTTGGCACCGGTCGGATTGTGGCAGCAACCGTGCAGCAGAACCACGTCGCCCGCCTTGGCGGTCTTCAGGTCTTCGATCATGCCATCGAAATCGACGCCCCGGGTCTCTTCATCGAAATAGCGGTATTGAACCGTCTCGATCCCCAGGTAGTTCAGGATCGACAAGTGGTTCGGCCATGTCGGGTTCGACACGAAGACGCGGGTCGACGGGTTGGCCATCCGGATCATCTCGAAGGCCTGACGGCAGGCGCCGGTGCCGCCCGGCGTCGCCACGGCAGCGATATTGCCGCGCTGAACCGAGGTGCCGAGGATCAGCCCGATCATCGCATCCGCATAGGTCGGGTCGCCGGCCAGCCCGGTATAGGCTTTGGTTTCCTGCTCTTCCCAGATGCGCTGCTCGGCCGCTTTGACGGCGCGCATGACCGGGGTGATGCCTTCTGCGTTTTTGTAGACGCCGACGCCCAGGTCGATCTTCTGATCGCGCGGGTCTTCGCGGTACATCTGCATCAGCGCCAGGATCTTGTCGGCAGGCTGCGGTTTCAGGTTCTCGAACATCAGGTCTCTCCGGTTGCGACGGGCAGGGTCGGGAAGGCGCCCCATTCAGCCCATGAGCCGTCATAAAGCGAGTGGTCTTTCTTGCCCATGCGTTCAAGCGCAAGGCTGAGGATCGCGGCGGTCACGCCAGACCCGCACGAGGTGATCGCCGGTTTCGACAGATCGACGCCCGCGGCCTCGAATATGGCGCGGCACTCTTCCGGCGACTTCATGGTACCATTGGCGTTCAGCAACTGGCCAAAGGGGACATTGCGTGAACCCGGGATATGCCCCGAGCGCAGACCTTCGCGCGGCTCTGCCTCGACCCCAGCGAAGCGACCAGCAGAACGGGCATCGATGATCTCATGATCACCCAGCTTGGCGGCGGCGGAAACTTGCGTGACGTCCCGGACAAGCTGATTTTGCACCCGGACGGTCATATGACGATCACGGATGACCGGCGGCAGGTCTTCAACCTCGCGCCCTTCCGCCTGCCATTTGGGGAATCCACCATCCAGAACCGCGATGTTTTCCTGCCCCATCAGACGGAACAGCCACCAGACGCGCGCTGCGGACATCAACCCGGCGCCATCGTAAACCACGACCTGATGACCATCACCCACACCCATCGCCCGCAGGCGCGACATGAATTTCTCGACCGGGGGCGCCATGTGTGGCAAGTCGGAACGGTGATCTGATATCTCATCTATGTCAAAGAACCGCGCCCCGGGGATGTGGCCTGCGTCATATTCCGCCCGTGCATCACGATTTTGCGCGGGCAAGTACCACGACCCGTCCAGAATCCGCAGATCCGGATCCTTCATATGCGCGGCCAGCCATTCGGTGGATACGAGGGTTTTTGGATCGTCCTGCATCAAAGCCTCCCCTAAGCGCGCTTGATTTTTCCCTATACCCGGCGGCATAGGGGTTCAAGGCTGGATAGCGCTCACTTGGCGCTGCGCAAGCGGAAATGTTGGACAATCCCAATGAGGCTGATCAGAATCCAGAACCCCTCGATCAACATTGATGCGAGATTGAAATTCTGAAGCAGGGAATAGACGATCAGCACCGAGCCCAGCAGGTTGATCACCGGAAAGGCCAGATCATCCGAGTTCATCATCCGCATCTGTGTTGCGAAATACGCGGCGACCACTATCAGAGCCCCGAAAGAACCGATGGCATCCACGATGGTCAGGCTGTCGAAAAATGCGGTCATGAATGGGCCTTGCCGTTCTCTACAAAGTCGGTGTGTTGGGCGTAATGATGCATGTTCAGAAAGGCCGCCCCCTTTGGACCAGCGCGATACCCATGCGGAAGATCTGCCGCAAAACGCAACCCCTGCCCGGCCTGTAGGGAAACCCACTCGTCTCCGCGCAGGATCTCAAGCGCGCCGCTCAGAACAAAGACCTCTTCGGTCACGCCTGTCGCGTGGGCGGGCGACTCGTGGCTTTGGTTCGGCTTGAGGTTGACGTGGAACGTCTCGGCCCCCAGAGCGGGATCGAATGGAAAGACGATCTTAACCTGGATTGTGCCCGGGAATGTTACGGTCTGAAAAACCGAAGGGTCCCCGTTCATCGTATCGATCAGCGCGCTGAGCGGCAGTTGAAACCCCTTGGCAATCTTCCACAGCGTTGCGATGGTCGGGCTGGATTCGCCGCGCTCGATCTGCCCCAGCATGGCTTTGCTCACGCCCGTCATCTCGGCCACTTTCGACAGGCTCAGGCCCGATGCCGCTCGCACGTCTCGCAGTTTCAGCGTTATATCGTCAGAGTTCATCTCATCGTCCCGCGAATCCTCTTGTGCGTTATAGCGCACATGTGGTACGTGCGCTATAACGTACGAACCCCAAGACATGCAACCCGAGGCAACAGGGAAACAGCATCATGCCATTGTACCGATCCAGAACCTCAACCCATGGCCGCAACATGGCCGGCGCACGCGGCCTTTGGCGCGCCACCGGCATGGGAGACGATGATTTCGGCAAGCCGATCATCGCCATCGTCAACTCGTTCACCCAGTTCGTGCCCGGTCACGTCCACCTGAAGGACCTGGGTCAGATGGTTGCGCGCGAGGTCGAGGCCGCCGGTGGCGTTGCAAAAGAATTCAACACGATCGCGGTGGATGACGGCATCGCAATGGGCCATGACGGGATGCTGTATTCGCTGCCCTCGCGCGAAGTCATTGCGGATTCGGTCGAATACATGGTCAACGCGCATTGTGCCGATGCGATGGTCTGCATTTCGAATTGCGACAAGATCACCCCCGGCATGCTGATGGCCGCGATGCGCCTGAATATCCCTGCCATATTTGTCTCGGGCGGGCCGATGGAAGCCGGCAAGATCGATATCGCCGATCTGGAGGCCAAGAAAATCGACCTCGTCGACGCCATGGTCGCCGCAGCGGACGACAAATTCACCGACGAACAAGTTCAACATATCGAAGAGAATGCCTGCCCGACCTGCGGCTCCTGTTCGGGCATGTTCACTGCGAACTCGATGAACTGTCTGGCCGAAGCGTTGGGCCTGGCCCTGCCGGGCAACGGCTCGACACTGGCGACACACGCAGACCGCAAAGAACTGTTCGTTGAAGCTGGCCGCCGGATCGTCGAGATCACCAAGCGCCATTATGATCTGGACGAAAAAGGTTTTCTCCCACGCGAGATTGCCACCTTCGAAGCATTCGAAAATGCCATGAGCCTCGACATCGCCATGGGTGGTTCGACCAACACTGTTCTGCACCTGCTGGCCATCGCGCATGAGGGTGCCGTTGATTTCACCATGTCCGACATGGACCGCCTGAGCCGCCGCGTTCCCTGCCTGTGCAAAGTCGCGCCCAACACTGAAAATGTACACATGGAAGACGTCCACCGCGCCGGCGGCATCTTCTCGATTCTGGGTGAGCTCAGCCGCGCAGGCCTGCTGCACGAGGAATGCAGCACGGTACATTCAGCGACAATGGGCGAGGCGATCGCCAACTGGGACATCAAGATCGCCAACAACCCCAAAGCGCAGGAGC
>NZ_JBXWSM010000074.1:0-20757 GCF_059613405.1 Ruegeria sp. BHSA118 | reverse complement strand
GAGCATGAACACGCGATCAGAAAAAACGTTGCAGCACAGGTTCGCATCACGAACCAAGGGTGGGCCATAATTCCGCCGCGTCAAGGCTGATGTTCAAAACCGCCCAGCATACCGGTTTCCTTCACGGCCTCCATCGCAACAAAAGTTGAGGTACTGGCAACATGCGGCAGAGACGAAATCTTCTCGGCCAATACACGGCGGTATTCCGACATCGTGGCGGTGCGCACTTTCAGAAGATAGTCAAAGTTGGATGCGATCATATGCGCCTGCTCGACCTCGGCGGTTTTGCGGACGGCTGCGTTGAACTCGGCCAGCGCCTTTTCGCGGGTATCGGTCAAACGCACCTCGACAAACGCGACATGATCCAGGCCCAACCGGATCGGATCCAGCATCGCCCGATACCCCTGGATTACTCCGCTTGCTTCAAGCCGTTTGAGCCGCGCTTGCGTCGGAGATTTCGACAGCCCGATCTCGCGTGCAAGATCGGCCACCGAGATACGGCCATCCTCGGCCAGAATCCTTAGAATCGACCGGTCGAACCGATCCAAATCATGAAAGCTCATTTGCGCTGTCTTTTGCCAAATATTCAGAACGTTGACCTTCCAATAGCCAATAATTGGTCCGTTGTCCTGATTTTTCCGCATTATATTACCTCAAAGACCGGAGGACATATGTCACACAGCCTGCGCACCCTCATCGATATTTCCACCTATGCCGATCAGTCGGCAGTGCTTGAGACACTGATCTCTCAGGCCAGCCTGACGGACATGGATCGCAGCGCCATCAGCGACGCGGCTGCGCAGCTTGTGCGCGACATCCGGTCCAGCACCTCTCCGGGGTTGATGGAGGTGTTTCTGGCCGAATATGGCCTGTCCACCGACGAAGGCATCGCCCTGATGTGTCTGGCCGAGGCGTTGCTGCGTGTGCCGGATGCCGACACAATTGACGCGCTGATCGAAGACAAGATCGCACCATCCGATTGGGGCAAGCATCTGGGGCAATCCTCGTCCTCGCTGGTGAACGCCTCGACATGGGCGCTGATGTTGACCGGAAAGGTGCTGGACGAAGGAAAGGCGTCTCCGGTCGGGGCGCTGCGCGGTGCGATCAAGCGGTTGGGCGAGCCGGTAATCCGGACTGCCGTCGCACGCGCGATGAAAGAGATGGGCCGACAGTTCGTTCTGGGGGAAACCATTCAGTCCGCCATGGACCGCGCGCGCGGGATGGAGGAAAAAGGCTATACCTATTCCTACGACATGCTGGGCGAAGCGGCCCGGACCGAGGCGGACGCGGCGCGCTATCACCTGTCCTATTCCCGCGCCATCTCGGCCATTGCCGAGGCCTGCACTCATGACGATATCCGCGCCAACCCGGGCATTTCGGTAAAACTGTCCGCCCTGCATCCCCGTTATGAGCTGGCACAGGAACAGCGTGTGATGGACGAGCTGGTGCCGCGGCTGCGGGCGCTGGCCCTGCTGGCCAAGGCGGCCGGAATGGGCCTGAACGTCGATGCAGAAGAGGCGGATCGCCTGTCGCTGTCGTTGCAGGTGATAGAGGCGGTGATGTCCGACCCGGCCCTTGCCGGCTGGCACGGGTTTGGCATCGTGGTTCAGGCCTATGGCCCGCGCGCAGGCCTGGTACTGGATACGCTATATGGCATGGCCGAACGTCACGATCGCAAGCTGATGGTTCGATTGGTCAAAGGCGCCTATTGGGATACCGAGATCAAACGCGCGCAGGTCGAAGGGGTGGATGGCTTTCCCGTCTTCACGCACAAGGCGGCAACCGACGTCTCCTATATCGCCAATGCACGCAAACTGCTGGGCATGACCGACCGGATCTATCCGCAATTCGCCACGCACAACGCGCACACGGTCAGCGCCATCCTCCACATGGCCAAAGATCAACCGTTCGAGTTTCAGCGCCTGCATGGCATGGGCGAGACCTTGCATCAGATCGTGATGGACAAGCAGAACACCCGTTGCCGCATCTATGCACCTGTGGGGGCGCATCGCGACTTGCTGGCTTATCTGGTTCGACGCTTGTTGGAGAACGGCGCGAATTCATCCTTCGTCAACCAGATTGTGGACGAGGATGTGCCACCGGAAGTGGTCGCCGCCGATCCGTTTGTTGCGGTCCGGACCCCTCCGCCCGCACTGCCGACCGGGCCGGAATTGTTCCAGCCTGAAAGACCGAATTCCAAGGGTTTTGACCTGCATCACACACCAACCCTGGATCAGATCAATGCGGCACGGGATCAGTTCCGTGCCCATCACTGGTATGCGCAACCCTTGCTGGCCGACGCGGCCAAGCCTGAAGCGGATGAGCCGGTGATCAATCCGGCACGGCCTCAGGACAAGCCCGGCGCGGTGGCCCCAGCCAGCGCGGCGGATGTGGAAATGGCATTGGCATCGGCCAACCCCTGGGATGCGCCCGCTGCCGAACGCGCCCGCATCCTCAATGCCGCAGCCGATCTTTACGAAGCGCATTATGGCGAGTTGTTTGCGCTGCTGGCGCGTGAGGCCGGGAAGTCGCTGCCCGATGCGGTGGCCGAACTGCGCGAGGCGGTGGATTTCCTGCGTTACTATGCAGCCAACATCCCCGATGCCGAACCCGCGGGGATTTTCACCTGTATCAGCCCGTGGAACTTCCCGCTGGCGATTTTCTCTGGGCAGATCTCTGCTGCGCTGGCAACCGGAAACGCGGTTCTGGCCAAGCCTGCGCCCCAGACCCCCCTGATCGCGCATCGGGCTGTACAGCTGCTGCACGAGGCGGGGGTGCCACGCGATGTGCTGCAACTGTTGCCGGGTGGGCCCGCCGTGGGTGCGGCGCTGACGTCGGATCCGCGCATCTCGGGCGTGGCCTTCACAGGGTCAACATCCACCGCGTTGAAAATACGTGCGGCAATGGCCGGATCCATGCGCCCCGGTACGCCGCTGATCGCGGAAACAGGCGGTCTGAATGCAATGATCGTCGACAGCACAGCCCTTCCCGAACAGGCCGTGCAGTCAATCATCGAAAGCGCCTTTCAGTCGGCGGGCCAGCGCTGTTCCGCCCTGCGTTGCCTGAATTTGCAGGAAGACATCGCCGACAACGTTCTGACCATGCTCAAAGGGGCGATGGATGCGCTGTCAGTTGGCGACCCCTGGCTTTTGTCGACGGATTGCGGACCGGTGATCGACGAACAGGCCCTTCAGGGCATCGCCGAACATGTGACCAAGGCGCGCCACGAAGGGCGGGTGCTGAAGGAGCTTCCGTTGCCGCCCGAAGGCATCTTTGTTGCTCCGACACTGATCGAGATCCCCGGCATCGCCGCGCTGGAACGTGAGGTGTTCGGCCCGGTGCTGCACGTCGCCCGGTTCAAATCGCACGAGATCGACAAGATCATCGCGGATATCAACGCCACCGGATACGGCCTGACCTTCGGCCTGCATACGCGCATCGACGACCGCGTGCAGCATGTGACCGAGGCGATCCAGGCGGGCAACATCTATGTCAACCGCAACCAGATTGGGGCCATCGTCGGGTCTCAGCCCTTTGGTGGCGAAGGATTGTCAGGCACCGGCCCCAAGGCGGGCGGGCCGAACTACATGATCCGCTTCTGTGCACCCGACCGTCAAAGCACGGCGGTCACCTGGGACGCCGTGGCTGATCTGCCTGCGGCACAGGGTCAACCTGCGCCGGTCAAAACCCGGTCCCTGCCCGGCCCGACCGGTGAATCGAACCGCCTGAGCGTGTATCCACGCCCGCCCTTGTTGTGCTTGGGACCCGGAGAGGCCGCAGCGCGTGCGCAGGCCGATGCTGTATCTGCGCTGGGTGGCACCGCCATTCAGGCGACCGGAATGCTTGACCTGCACCGGTTGGAAAACCTGACCGGCATTTCGGGCGTGTTGTGGTGGGGAGATGAGGAAACAGCGCGGCAGATCGAACAGCATCTGGCGCGCCGCGACGGCCCGATTCTGCCGCTTATTCCCGGCAAGCCCGACCGCGCGCGTGTACTTGGTGAACGCCATGTCTGCGTCGACACGACCGCGGCGGGCGGAAACGCCGCGTTGTTGGGAGGTGCGGCATAAGCTTGCCTTGACGCTGGGCGCACAAAAGCCCAGCGTCACAGCATGTTTCCGATCCGCGACCATAACCCCTCGGGGCGCACACCTTATGTTGTCTATGCCTTGCTGGCGGCCAATATCCTGATCTTCCTCAGCTATGCAGGCCTCATGGATGATGGGCCACGGATCGGCAGGCTGTTTTTCGACTACGCCATAATCCCGGCGCGGGTCAGCGACGGGGTCGGGCTGGAAACCCTCGTGACGTCCATGTTCCTGCACGGGGGGTGGATGCACCTGGCGGGCAACATGTTGTTCTTATGGATCTTCGGCGACAATCTGGAAGACGAGATGGGCCATCTGCCCTTCCTGCTGTTTTACATAGCAGCCGGAATCGGCGCGGGCCTGATTCACGTCATCACCGGGCCCGAGTCCCAAGTTCCCACCGTTGGGGCCTCGGGCGCGATTGCCGGCGTGATGGGCGGGTATCTGCTGCTGTTCCCGAAAGCACGGGTGGATATCCTGCTGATCCTGGTCGTCTATTTCAGGGTCTTTACCATCCCCGCCTTCATCATGCTGGGCGTCTGGCTGACGATACAGTTCTTTGGCAGCGTCACCAGCAATCCGGATGAAGGCGGCATTGCCTATTGGGCCCATACCGGGGGGTTTGCCGTTGGCCTGATCCTGTGCATCCCGCTGTGGCTGAGGCGCGGCGGAATTCTGTTCTGGGATCGCACCCATGGACACCCGCCCCACCCGGAGGCGAAGTACAAGCTGTCTCAATCCCGCATTCCACGCGTTCCGCGCCGCTAAAGCCGGTTCAAAGGGCGCCTAGCCCCGGATCACCTTGGCGAACTGATCGAAGATCGGTTCGTTCGAACAGATCACTTCACCATCCTCCAGCACGTTGCCTTCAGGGTTCAGCGCCTGCACGAAACCGCCAGCCTCTTTGACGATGATCACACCGGCGGCCAGATCCCACGCATTCAGGCGGCGCTCCCAGAAGCCTTCGTACCGGCCCGCGGCCACATATGCCATGTCCAGCGCGGCGGCGCCCCAACGACGCACACCGGCGCAGGCGGGCATCAGACGCGCCAGATCCTGCAAAGTCGCAGGCAGGTCCGAGCGGCCACCAAAGGGCAGACCGGTCGCGAAGACCGATTCAATCATGCGATGACGACCCGACACGCGAATACGGGTGTCGTTCATCCAGGCGCCCTCACCCTTTTCGGCAAAGAACATCTCGTCCTTGGCGGCGTCATAGATCACGCCGGCAACGATCTTGCCCTTGTGTTCCAGTGCTATGGAAATCGCCCAATGCGGCAGGCCGTGCAGGAAATTGGTGGTGCCGTCCAGCGGATCGACGATCCAGCGGCGGGTCGGATCCTCGCCATCGATGGAGCCGCCCTCTTCGGCCAGCCAGCCATAGGTTGGTCGTGCGCCCAGCAGCTCTTCTTTCAGGATGGCTTCAGCCGCAATGTCGGCCTTTGAGACGAAATCACCGGCACCTTTCATCGACACCTGCAGATTCTCGACTTCACGGAAATCCTTGACCAAAGAACGCCCCGCCTTGCGCGCGGCCTTGATCATGATGTTGAGATTTGCGCTGCCAACCATTGTCAAAAGGCTCCTGTCCGGTCAAACCGCGCGTATACTGCCGCAATGCGCCCTTGCCAAGAGGAATGATGCGCATAACAGACCCGCAGGAAACGCCGTTACTGGGATTGCAGCTTGCGCGCTTCTTCCCGGGCCAGTTTCACCAGTTCCTGCACAAAGGGTTTCTCCAGATCTTCCGACCGGACCGCGGCATAGAGACGCCGAGTAATGCCCTCTTTCGTCAAGGGTCGGGTGACGTAGTCCGAGTTGTATTTGACCTCGCGCACGACCCAATCCGGCAGCACTGAAATGCCCCGGTTCGATGCGACCAGCAGCAGAATGACGGCGGTCAGTTCCACCTGCCGGATCGTTGCAGGCTCAACCCGCGCCGGGATCAATAGCTGGCTGAACACATCCAGGCGGGTGCGTTCCACCGGATAGGTGATCAGGGTCTGGCCGCGAAAATCCTCGGCCTCGACATAGTCTTTCTTGGCCAGGGGATGGGTCGAAGCGGCCACAAACACCGCGTTATAGTCGAAAAGTTCGACAAACTCGACGCCCGGCAGGTCTTCGGGATCGGACGAGACCACCAGATCGACCTCTTCCTTCTGCAAGGCCGGAAGCGCGTCGAAGGCCAGACCGGGGCGGATATCGACATCCACGTCGCCCCAGGATTTCCTGAAGGATTCGAGCACCGGGAACAGCCATTCGAAACAAGCGTGGCATTCGATGGCTATATGCATCCGCCCCGTGCGCCCGTCCCGCAGCGAAGAAAATTCATTCTGAGCAGCTTCGACCTGCGGCAGTATCTGCTCGGCCAATCGCAAAAGCCGCAAACCGGCGGCCGACAATTTCATGGGTTTGGAGCGGCGCAGAAACAGCTCGACCCCGGCTTGATCCTCCAACCCTTTGATTTGATGGCTCAATGCGGACTGGGTGATGTTCAACTGATCCGCGGCGCGGGCCAGCCCGCCGCATTCATGGATCGCCTTGATGGTGCGCAGGTGCCGGAATTCAATATGCATTTCAAACAGCATTCATGTTGTTGTTGAGTAATATGAGTTTGTTTCACAATGCTCGCCATGGCACAAGAGGCTCAGTTGATCCTGTGAGGCCACGATGTCCAAACCTGAAATTTCCTTCGAGTTCTTTCCGCCCAAAACTCTGGAAGCCTCTTTCCGCCTTTGGGACACGGTCCAGACATTGGCCCCTTTGGATCCCCGCTTTGTTTCCGTCACCTACGGCGCTGGCGGCACGACGCGTGAACTGACGCGCGACGCGGTTTCAACCCTGCACAAGTCATCGGGCCTGAACGTGGCCGCTCATCTGACCTGCGTCGATGCTTCGCGGCAGGAAACGCTGGAGATCGCAGACACCTTTGCGCGCGCCGGCGTGCAGGACATCGTCGCGCTGCGCGGCGACCCTCCAAAGGGTCAGGACAAGTTTGTGCCGCACCCCGACGGGTTTTCCAGTTCGGTTGAACTGATCGAAGCACTGGCCGAAACCGAAATGTTCAGCATCCGTGTCGGCGCCTATCCCGACACCCACCCCGAGGCTGCAAACATGGCTGCGGATGTGGACTGGTTGAAGGCCAAGCTGGACGCAGGTGCAGACGAAGCGCTGACGCAGTTCTTCTTCGAAGCCGAGACCTTTTTCCGGTTCCGCGATGCTTGCGCCAAGGCCGGCATCGACAAACCGATCGTGCCGGGCATCCTGCCGATCGAGAACTGGGCAGGTGCCCGCAATTTCGCCAAGCGCTGTGGCACGCATATTCCGCAGTGGGTCGAACAGGCGTTCGAAAAAGCGGTGCGCGACGAGCGTGAGGATCTGTTGGCCACGGCAATCTGCACAGAGCTGTGTTCAGACCTGATCGAAGGCGGCGTGGACAAGCTGCATTTCTATACCCTGAACCGTCCCGAGTTGACGCGCGATGTCTGCTTTGCACTGGGCATTACACCGCGCGTTGAACTGGAAAACGTCGCCTGACTTTCAAAAAATCCAATGATTCGCCCGGGTTACGTTTACGCCCGGGCGTTTGTCGTTTCGGAAGACGTGTACTGTTTCACAGCCACGCACCTAAAACGGCGCCTTTGAGGGACAATTGAATCTCAATATCGCGATTGTTGTCACCAGCCCCGCAAATCATCCTTGAAAATTGACAAAACTATGACTGTGACCACACTGGCAATGTGTAGTTTGTAAAGAGTGTTTTGAGTATGGAACCTGTCGATAAAGTGCGGGCGCGCGCGGATGCGTTGGCGAATCTGGGGTTGAGTCCCTGCGCCGGTTCCCAAGAGATCAGGGACGCCTGGAGGCAGATCGCCTTCCATTCACACCCCGATCACAAGGATGGGGACAGTTCCGGTTTTTCGCGCGCCAAGGCGGCTTATGATTTTCTGCGCAAAGAAGGGTTGGTTACAAAAGGTGGTGCCAGTTCCGGCCCTCCGCAACCGCGCCGACCCCGTTTGAAAAAGCGCATCATCGAACTTCCGCTGGAGGATATCGCCGCCTGCAAGGCGATGCTGAATCCCGACCAGAGGTTGCCGCAAATGCACGATGAAGGGGACGTTCAGGACGTATCTGATGCGTGTGTCTCGGATCACGTTCCCGACGCGGTCGGGTGTTACGGGCGGCATCTGACCTATTTTGTCACAACGCCCGTGCATCATGGGGCAAATCGCGTGGCCTTGCCGACGACAGTTCTGACCAGCGCCCGCCACACTGAGGCTGAAGTTCTGAGCTTTCAGTCAAAAGATACCGGCGCCGGAGAAGTCATCATCCCCGATACGATCCGCGAACGGAAATTTCCGGGGGCCAAGAGTGTGCGGATCAGGTTTGATGCCGATCAGGATATTCGGGATCAATTCTGGCTTGCGGGGTAACGGCCTGAGCCCGGCTGAACCTGCCGGGCTTGGTTCTTTTGATGCCGGATCAGTTTGAAACCGGGCCTTCCGACGTGAATTTCGGGATCACATTGGTCGAGGCGTCGCTTGGTTCGATACCAGGCCAGTTACCTTCGGCAAGATTGATATTGCCTGGAATGTCTTCCTCGAAAAATCCGACAACCACGTCGGTGATGTTGAGATACAACTTGTCATCCACGATCCGCCACAGGTTCGGGTTTGCCGGAACCTTGCCGCCGCGCGACACGCCATAGGCGCAGTGCCCATCATATTGCGGCGCGTAGTATGCCGGGTTTTCCAGGAATTTGTCGCGGTTTTCCTCGGTCGCAAAAGCCCAGGTCGCACCGTTATACTCGGCGGTGATGTCGGCTTTTCCGCGCACACCCTCGGGCTGCGACTGGCCCACCGGCATTTGATCCAGGCTGCGATAGGCAACGACATCGTAACCCGAAACAGCAAAACCTGTGCCGTCAATATATTGAGGGCCGGCAAAAGCCGGAACCGCCAGAGTTATGGCCGCAGCGAGTGTCAATGCAAAGCGTTTCATGTCGTCCATCCTTTTCGGGTCAACTAAATCCGTGATGCCTTGCGGCAGGTCTGACAGGACAATATGCGATTCCCAAGCGGTGCGTAGTCCCCCTAACGCCGCTGTGACCCGACACGAGAAAACGTGAGAGTTTGGCGGCGGATTGTTACAGAATACGCCAGTTGGGTGGGGTTGGACTCGGCGGTTTGCAATATTAGCTGTATGGCAGCCCCGACATAGGCAAGAAAGGCAAGAGATGAGCGACCAATCCTCCTATACCCCTCCAGCGGTCTGGACGTGGGACAGTAAAAGTGGCGGACAATTCGCCAACATCAACCGACCGATCGCCGGAGCGACCCATGACAAGGACCTGCCGGTCGGACGGCATCCTCTTCAGCTGTACTCGCTCGCGACACCCAATGGCGTGAAGGTCACGGTGATGCTGGAAGAGCTGCTGGCACTTGGTCATGAAGGCGCTGAATACAACGCCTGGCTGATCAACATCGGAGAAGGCGATCAATTCAGCTCGGGCTTTGTCGAGGCCAACCCGAACTCGAAAATCCCCGCGCTTTGGGATCGGTCGGGCGACAAACCTGTTCGGGTTTTTGAAAGCGCCTCGATCCTGTTTCATCTGGCTGAAAAGTTCGGCGCGTTTCTGCCGGCATCCGGCCCCGAGCGGACCGAGGTGATGAACTGGGTATTCTGGCAGATGGGCAGCGCGCCGTATCTGGGCGGTGGGTTCGGGCATTTCTACGCCTATGCACCCGAGAAATGGGAATACCCGATCAACCGTTTCGCCATGGAGACCAAGCGCCAACTGGATGTTCTGGATCGTGAACTGGCGGAAAAAACCTTCATCGCGGGTGAAAACTATTCGATCGCCGACATGGCGATTTGGCCCTGGTATGGCCAGTTGGTTCTGGGCCGCCTTTACAGCGCGGCAGAGTTCTTGGACGTGGAATCCTACAAGAACGTCATGCGATGGGCCAAGGCCATCGACGCGCGCCCTGCGGTTCAGCGCGGCCGCATGGTCAACCGCGCCTTTGGCGAGCCGCACACGCAGCTTCACGAACGCCACGACGCCAGCGATTTCGAAACCCGCACGCTGGACAAGTTGGAAGCGGCGGCGGAATAAACATATCCCGGGCGCAACGACACGCGGTACAGCTTGCGCCGCGTGTTTGCGTTTGGATGGTTATTTCAGAATGGGTGGGTTATCCGGATTGCTGCCGGGGGCTTCGCGGACCGTTTCGGCAATTTGCGGCTGGGGCAGGTCAAACCGAAGGCCCACCTTGGCCAATAGCGCGGCGGCGGTCTCGCTTGCGGTGAAAAACCCGACATCCATCGCGCCTGCCTCGATCCCGGAAAAAGTCAGCGCCTCGGACGCGGCCTTGGCCAAAGCGGGCTCGGCCCCCTCGATGGCATCGACAAATCCCAACAGATGGCTCTGCGCGCCCGATTTGGACTTGGTGGCAACCAGATAGGCCGCGCTGGCAAGTCCGCCTGCCGTCGCCAGTTTCGCATCCAGCGCGGACAGCAGGGCCTGCGGCAGGCCGGCAGGGGGCAAAAACTCGGCAAGCTCTTCCTCGACCTCTTGCGGGCTGTGCTGCAACGTTTCAGCCAACCATTCCAGGGCTTCCGCCGGGACCAGCATGGAAGATGGCGCAGTCTCCAGGTTCAGACCAAGCCCGATGCCCTGCCCCGACAGCATCCCCGAAAGCACACGCCCCGACAGCGCCACATAAGGCACGGGCCGCCCGGCAAACTGCGCCAGCCGGTCCTCACGATCAAAGGCCAGAACAAAGCGCCCGTCAGCCACATCGAACAATTCGGGCGAGATATTCTCGTCCCGCGCCTCTTCGGTCAGCATCAGAAACAGCTCGCTATCCGCAAGCCGTTCAAAGAAACGCAGACGGGCGGCATCATTTGTCGGGTCCGCCTGCATCGCGGCATGCGCGGTGTCCAACGCCGTGGAATCAGTCATTCAGCACCTCTTGGACCCGCGCACGCAAAACAGGCAGCAGTTCAGCCTTGAACCACGGGTTTTTCTTCAACCATGCCGTATTGCGCCAGGACGGGTGAGGCAAGGCAAAGACCCGCGGCGCATGGTCCCGCCAGTTGCGAACGGTGTCCGTCACCGACCCGCGCGCGCCAAGATGAAACTTGTGCGCATGACCTCCGACCAACACGGTCAGCGGCACACGCCCCAGGTCCTGCATCACCCGGTCATGCCAGGTCTTGCGGCAAATCGCAGGTGGCGGAAGATCAGCATCGCGCGCATCATACCCCGGAAAGCAGAACGCCATCGGTACGATCGAAACACGGTCGCGATTGTAAAAAACCGTCTCATCAATCCCCAGCCAGTGCCGCAGCCTGTCGCCGGACGGGTCGGTAAAGGGCCGCCCCGACTCGTGCACACGGGCGCCGGGTGCCTGCCCCGCGACAAGGATCGGTGTTCCGGGACGGAACCAGACCACCGGACGCGGCTCGTGTGCGGTTTCTGTTTGCGCGAACCTGTCGGCACACAAGCGGCAGGCGCGGATTTCCTGACGTAAAGCGTTCATCTGATCGTGAAGGCCCCTGCCCATCCAGTCTGTTGTTGGCTGCTAAAACAGATAATAACGACCTGACACGGCACCAAGTGACCGGAAACCTTTGCTGCACCCAATCAGACATTCATGCGTGCAACCGGAACGCATTGATCATTTGTTTCATAATTCGACATAATGTAGCCAACATAGGCCGGTAAAAATACCCTTTCTGGCCGCCCGTAAGTGCGACAACACAAACGAAACGAGCAGCAGACAGCGAATGCTAGAATTCGACAACGTCAGCAAATCCTTCTGGACCGGAACGCGCCGCAAGGTGATTCTGGATCGGGTCTCGTTTCGGGTCGAACTGGGCACCTCACTGGGCGTTCTGGCCCCGAACGGGACCGGAAAAACCACGTTGATCAACATGATGGCCGGTCTGGAAAAACCCGACGAAGGCGTGGTCCGCCGCGAATGCAGGGTTTCCTTCCCCATGGGGTTCACCGGTGGCGTGTCGGGAAAACTGTCAGCGCTTGAGAACGCGCGCTACATCGCCAAGATCTACGGTATGGACCCCGACTATATCGAGGCCTATTGCAAATGGCTCTGCGGTCTGGGCGAATATTTCGACCAGCCCCTTGCCACTTATTCCTCTGGGATGAGGGCGCGTTTCACCTTTTCTTTGATGCTGGCGCTGGACTTTGACATGTATCTCATCGACGAAGGGATGCCGGCGACAACAGATGTCGAATTCAACGAAAAGGCAGGGGCGATCCTGAAGGAAAGGTTGCGCACGACAACTTTGGTGATCGTATCGCACAGCCCGTCCGTGTTGGAGAAATTCGCCCAGAAAGCGGCCGTACTTCTGGACGGG
This sequence comes from Ruegeria sp. BHSA118, assembly GCF_059613405.1. NCBI lineage: Bacteria > Pseudomonadati > Pseudomonadota > Alphaproteobacteria > Rhodobacterales > Roseobacteraceae > Ruegeria > Ruegeria sp. BHSA118. Next base: position 8,284 of record NZ_JBXWSM010000074.1, on the reverse strand, counting down.
CAATTGTATATGTTTGACTCCTTGGAAGAGGCAAAGCAGCTGTATGACTACGAAACCCAAGGTTAGAAAATATAACTGGCGCCGCAAACGTCAGACGGAAAGCTCGGCCGAGGCGCGATCGGACGCCATCTCGCGTATTCGCAACGCGACGCAAGGCCCTGCGGCCGCTGGCGAAGCACAGCCCGGGACGCAGCTGGATGACATCAAGCGCGAAGGCCTGACGGGCCGTCAATTGCGTATCGCACGACGTCTGGCGCAGAAACACGGTCTGGCCGCGACGTCGGACTATGACGCGGTGCGGTTGCTGCGCAAAAAGGGCATCGACCCCTTCCAGCGCACCAATCTGCTGGACCTTGCCGCCGCAAGGCCATCGGACGGGGGTGACAAACCCAAGGACAGGATCAACGTTCAACTGCCGCAGGCCATGGGTGCCGAGAAAACGAACCTGCCCGGGCCCGAGCTCAGCCCGGCTGAACGGCGCAATTATGAAATCAGCCAAATCCAAAAAGACATCGCCCGCCGTCGCAAGCGTAAATTGTTTGGACTGTTTGCGCGCCTGGCGGCCTTTGTGTTCCTGCCGACCTTCATTGTTGGCTTCTATTTCTACCGCATCGCCACGCCGATGTATGCCAGCGATTCCGAATTCCTGATCCTGCAAGCGGATGGCGGACCGGGCAATATCGGTGGTCTGCTTGCCGGTACGCAATTCGCCACCACGCAGGATTCGATCTCGGTTCAGTCCTTCCTGGAATCGAAAGAAGCTTTGCTGTTGCTGGACCGCGATGCCGGGTTTTCTGATGTCTTCAAGCAGGAATGGATCGACCCGATTCAGAGACTGGCGCCAGACGCCTCGCTTGAAGACGCCTATAAGCTGTTCAAACGCATGATCACCATCGGCTATGACCCGACCGAAGGGGTCATTCGGATGGAGGTTGCCGCCCCCGACGCGCAGACATCGACCGAATTTTCCGAGCGCCTGATTTCTTATGCCGAAGACAGGGTGAACGCCTTGTCCGGAAAAAAACGCGAAGACCAGATGCGCGACGCGCTGCAAAGTTTCGAAGCGGCGCAGGAAGCGCGCAGGCAGGCTCAGGAAGAATTGATCGAGCTTCAGCTTCAGGGCGCGGTTCTTGACCCCGAAAACGTCATCGCCAGCCTGCGAGCCCGCATCAACGAAATCGAAATACTGGTTCAGGACAAAGAGCTTGAGCTCGCCGCGCTTCAGGACAACCTACGCCCGAACAAGGCAAAAGTTGATGGCGTCAAGGCAGATATCACCCGCCTGGAAAAGGTTCTCAAAGAACTGAATGCCGAGATGCAGGATGCCTCGGACGGCGAAAACTCGCTGGCGCGGCTGAGCGTGCGTATCCAAATCGCGCAGGCGGACCTGGCGGCGCGTGACATGATGCTGCAAACGGCAATGCAGCAAATGGAATCGACCCGGTCAGAAGCCAACCGGCAGGTGCGCTATCTGACCGTCTCGGTCAACCCCGTTCCCAGTCAGGAACCCAGCTATCCGCGCAAGTTCGAAAATACGATTTTGGCATTCCTGTTGTTTGCTGGTATCTACCTGATGATCTCGCTTACCGCGTCGGTCCTTCGTGAACAGGTATCCTCATAAAACTCATGAAACATGTCAAAATCTCCGACCTGACAGTCGGCAACAACCTTCCACTGACCATCATAGCTGGGCCATGTCAGCTTGAAACGGCAGACCATGCGCAGATGATTGCGGGCAAGATGAAAGAAGCCTGCGAAGCAGCCGGTGCGCAATACGTCTTCAAGGCGTCTTATGACAAGGCGAACCGGACATCCCTGTCGGGCAAGCGTGGCATGGGCATCGATGCGGGGCTGAAGGTACTGGATGACATCCGTAAAACGATGGGCATCCCGGTTCTGACCGATGTTCATACCGAAGCGCAATGCGCCATCGCAGCCGAGGCGGTGGACGTTCTGCAAATTCCGGCATTCCTGTGCCGTCAGACCGACGTGCTGTTGGCGGCCGGCAACACCGGCAAAGCGGTCAATGTGAAAAAGGGGCAATTCCTTGCACCTTGGGAAATGACCAACATCGTCGACAAAGTCGAAAGCACCGGAAATCAGAATATCCTGCTGACCGAACGTGGCACCTCATTTGGCTACAACACGCTGGTTGCCGATATGCGTGCGCTGCCCCAAATGGCGAAGACCGGCTATCCGGTGGTGATGGACGCGACCCATTCCGTGCAGCAACCGGGTGGACAGGGCGGGTCATCGGGCGGACAACGCGAATTTGCACCCGTGATGGCCCGCGCCGCGGTTTCTCTGGGTGTTGGGGCCGTGTTCATTGAAACCCATCAGGATCCGGACTCGGCCCCATCGGACGGACCAAATATGATCCCGCTCGACCAGATGCCCCAACTTGTTGACACATTGATGCGATTTGATGCGCTTGCTAAAGCGAATCCGATTCAGATTTAACGATTGAGTTTTCTTATGATCAAACCCCTCACCGAGGTAACGCCCAACAGCTGGACCTTTCTGCGCGACGCGATGATCACGCCCACCGGGTTCCGTGAATACGACGCCCGTTGGAAATATCCAGAAGAGATCAACCTGCCCGGCATGACCGCGCTTGGGCTGGGGCTTGGCACGCAGATGCACAGGCGCGGGATCGAGCCTGTGATCGCGGTCGGCAACGACTATCGCGATTATTCATTGGCGATCAAAAATGCCCTGATGCTGGGCCTGATGCAGGCTGGTATCCGTGTCAAAGACATCGGTCCAGCGCTCAGCCCCATGGCCTATTTTGCGCAGTTCCATCTGGATGTGCCTGCGGTGGCCATGGTCACCGCCAGCCACAACCCCAACGGCTGGACCGGGGTCAAAATGGGTTTTGACCGCCCGCTGACCCATGGCCCGGATGAGATGTCGGAACTGCGTGACATCGTTCTGAACGGCGAGGGCGTCGCACGCGAAGGCGGCTCGTACGAGTTCGTCGATGGCGTCAAAGAGGCCTATATCGACGACCTGGTCGGCGATTTCAAAATGTCCCGACCGCTCAAGGTGGTCTGCGCAACGGGCAACGGCACGGCTTCGGCCTTTGCGCCCGAGATTTTCGAACGGATCGGGGTTGAGGTCGTGCCCAGCCATAACCGGCTGGACTATACCTTTCCCAACTACAACCCGAACCCGGAAGCCATGGAGATGCTGCACGACATGGCCGCCACGGTGAAATCCAGCAGTGCCGATCTGGCGCTGGGGTTTGACGGTGACGGAGACCGCTGCGGCGTCGTCGATGATGAAGGTGAAGAGATCTTTGCCGACAAGGTTGGCGTCATCATGGCCCGTGATCTGGCCAAGCTTCACCCCGGATCGACCTTTGTTGCGGATGTGAAATCCACCGGTCTGTTCGCCAGCGACCCCGAGTTGCAGGCCCTGGACGTCAAAGCCGATTACTGGAAGACCGGCCACAGCCACATGAAGCGCCGCGTCAAGGAAATCGGAGCTCTGGCAGGGTTCGAAAAATCAGGCCACTACTTTTTGGCCGAACCGATCGGGCGTGGATACGACTGTGGAATGCGCGTCGCGGTCGAAATCTGCAAACTGATGGACCGCAACCCGGGCAAGAGCATGTCGGACCTGCGCAAGGCCCTGCCCAAGACCTGGTCCACACCCACGATGTCACCCCACGCCGCCGATACCCAGAAATATGATATCCTTCAGCGGCTGGTCGACAAGCTGGTCGCCAAGGGAGATGCGGGCGAAACACTCGCTGGCCGTGCGATCAAAGAAGTGGTTACGGTGAACGGCGCACGCGTGATTCTGGACAACGGCAGCTGGGGGCTGGTGCGGGCTTCGTCCAATACCCCCAATCTGGTCGTCGTCTGTGAAAGCAGCGAAAGCGAGGCTGAGATGCGCGCCATCTTCGCGGACATTGACGCCGTCATCCGAACCGAGCCCGGTGTCGGCGATTACGACCAGACCATCTGAACACAACTGCTTGGGGCATATCCGGATGCCCCAAGCACGATGGTTGCTCAGTCACCGCCGAATAATTTGAGCAGACCTTTTTTTGCCTCTTCTTCAAGCTTGTTCTTGATGGCGTCTTCGATCTGATCACTGTCGGTGATCGTCGTATCCAATTCGTTGCCGACCTTTTCAAAAACCTTCTGTTTTGCGTCGTCTTCCAGTTCCTTGACCTTCACATCCGCGGCCGCCTCGATCACCTTGGTCAGGTCCGGCTTGATCGACGGGTCGCTCCAAGGGCCTTTGATGCGAACGGGAACCGATATCCCCTGCCCGGAATTGGCACGCAGCGCCACGGGCGTGAACAGATAGTCGATGTGACGAGCCCCCAGATCCACGGTGCCGGTGCCATCTGCGCGGAAATTCTTCAGTGACATAAGCAGATCACTGTTCGTCAACACGCCCTGGTCGATGGTGAAACTGGCCGTCAGGCTGTTGAACACGGTGGTTCCGCCTGAACCTGTGCCCTGCCCCATCAATCGGTCCAGATCGAGCCCGGAAATCACGCCGGGACCGACATCCAGATTTCCCTTGCCGCTGAGGGACCGCATGATCTGATCCTCGGACTGGCCGACGCCCAGAAACTCAAACGCTCCCGCAGCGGTTCCCGACAGGCGTTCAACCCCGGCCAGTGTGGTCAGCGCCTGATTCAGGTCGATCCCGCTGGCCTTTACATTGCCGCCAACGGACAGGCCATTGCGGTTGTTAGCCACCACCTGACCGTTCAACTGACCCGCAAACAGCGTGGCCGGGTGCATTTCCAGAACGGCCCGCGACCGATCCAGCGACAGGGTCAGATCGCTTTTGCCGAACGTCATCCCGGGCACGGCGATCGAGTTGGCCGTCAGGCGGATCTTACCATTCGCCAGCGCCAGAGCGGATGCGTCGATCGGATCTTTGGACCAACCTTCCGGTTCAGGAGCGTTTGCCTGAGACGTGCCGTCTGAAACAGAAGCAGATTCGGAAATCCGCGACAGATCCAGATCACCGGCATCCAGACGAGCCACGATACGCGGCGGGTCCGAGATGGTGATATCCGCCTCGCCCACGAACCGGTTGTCATCCAATTGCGCAACCATGTTCCGCATGGAAATCCGCCCGTCCTGCGTATATGTCATATGCGCTGAAATATCGGCCGTCTTGCCCAATCCGGGCGGTACGGATGTGCCGGCCTGACCGAAGGCGGCAAGCATCCTTTCAGTGTCTCGCGTTACGACCTTGGTGGTTCCATCCATTTCACCCGCAAGATTGACGCGCCCGTCAAATCCGATCTCTCCGCCCGGAGCCGTCAAAGCCAGTTCCAGATCAGTCACTGACCCAGCGGCAAATGCCGGTAAGTCCGGGATTTTCAGGTCAACCTGAACCGCCCCCCCGGGCACCGGCATGGCGGCCTCCATTATCATCGGGGCCGGCACCTCGGGCCAGCTTGCAGATAGTGTCACGCCCGAGAAATCCATTTGCGTCGAACCGTTTTCCACGTAAATCAGCCGCGCATTCGTCAGTTCCAGCTGATCCAGCGTGACCTGCCCCGAGGGCTCAGCGGGCGTCGTGCCCCCGGTCGCGACCGCAGTTGTCGCGGTTGTCGGGGCACTCAATTCCCAATTGCCGCGCCCATCTGATCGTTCCAGCCGCAACACGGGATTGTCTGCAAAAACACGTTTGATCCGCAGATCCCCGCGCAATAGCCCGGCAGCGTCCACTCCGACGGCAAGGCTATCCGCGCTGAGCATCGGTTCCGGTCCGGCCCAGCTTGCGTTGCCGAAACGCACCGGCCCGGTTTCCATCCCGACCACCGGCCAGAAGGAAATGCGCACGTCACCGGTCAGCGTCAGATCACGCCCGGTCTGGGCTTTGACCTGCTCGGCCAGAATCGCGGCAAGCTTTTCCCCCGGCATCAGCAACAGCGCGCCGATGATCAACGCGATCACGGCGACAACGATAAACAGGATGCGCATCAGCCATTTCATTTTCTGCTCTCCGCCTATTGGCTTGTCTTTGCCGTGATCATTCAAATCACGCATCACATTTGCAAGGGGAAGCTTTCCCGACTATATGCCGCGCATGACGACAAACCCGCCGAACCTCCGCCCCGACCTGGCGCCTTCTGCCCGGATCACCGAGACACCCCAATCGAACCAGCCGACCATCGGCATGGTGTCGCTGGGCTGCCCGAAAGCGTTGGTCGACAGTGAACGCATTCTGACCCGGCTGCGTGCCGAAGGATACGGCATTTCGCCGGATTATGCCGGGGCCGATGCCGTCATTGTGAACACCTGCGGGTTCCTCGACAGCGCCAAGGCGGAATCGCTGGACGCGATCGGAGAGGCGCTGGTGGAAAACGGCAAGGTCATCGTGACCGGCTGTCTGGGGGCCGAGCCGGATTACATTCGCGAGCATCATCCCCGCATCATGGCTGTCACCGGCCCACACCAATACGAGCAGGTGCTGGATGCGGTGCACGCCGCCGTGCCCCCCGATCCTGATCCGTTCGTGGACCTGTTGCCCGCCAGCAGCGTGCAGTTGACGCCGCGCCATTACAGCTATCTGAAGATTTCCGAGGGCTGCAACCACAAGTGCAAGTTCTGCATCATCCCCGACATGCGCGGAAAGCTGGACAGCCGCCCGGCGCATGCGGTTCTGCGCGAGGCGGAAAAGCTGGTGCAAAACGGCGTGCGCGAATTGCTGGTCATCAGCCAGGACACCTCGGCCTATGGGCTGGATCGGAAATACGACATCAACCCGTGGAAAGACGGTGAAGTGCGCAGCCATATCACCGATCTGGCGCGCGAGCTGGGGCAGCTCGATGCCTGGGTGCGGCTGCACTATGTGTACCCTTATCCGCATGTGCGGGACCTGATCCCTCTGATGGCGGAAGCCGGGTGCAACGTGCTGCCTTATCTGGATATCCCGTTTCAACACGCCCACCCGGATGTGCTGAAACGCATGGCCCGCCCGGCCGCGTCAGCCAAAACGCTGGATGAAATCAAGGCCTGGCGCGCGATCTGCCCGGATATCACCCTGCGGTCGACCTTTATCGTCGGCTATCCGGGTGAGACGGAATCGGAATTCCAGACCCTGCTGGACTGGATGGACGAGGCGCAGCTGGATCGGGTCGGGTGTTTTCAGTATGAAAACGTCGATGGCGCGCGGTCAAATGACCTGCCCGATCACGTTCCGGCCGAAGTCAAGCAGGAACGCTGGGACCGCTTCATGGAAAAGGCACAGGCGATCTCGGAGGCCAAGTTGCGGGCGAAGGTCGGACAAACGCTTGAGGTGATCGTGGACGAGGTCGACGACGAGGCCGCCACCTGCCGCACCAAGGCAGACGCGCCCGAGATCGACGGCAACCTGTTCATCGATGAAGGGTTCGAAAACCTCAAGCCCGGTGACATCGTCACGGTCGAAGTGGATGAGGCCGGAGAATACGATTTGTGGGGCAAGCCCGTCTAAAGTCTGACACCGCGTCAAGCACACGGCGTATGGGCAAAGCGTGAACCGAGTTTATTGGCCGAACACGCGGTCAGACCCGATCTTGGACTGAAAGCCAATCATGGAGGTTTTCATGTCTCGTATCTTCAAGCCTGGCCTGAACTGCGTGGTTTTCCTGATAGCCGCGCATTTCGTGGCCACCCCCGGTTACGCCCAGCCCACACAGGTCGGCTCTGCCGGTTTCATTGCGGTCGGCGGCAAACAGCTGAGCTTTCACAAAAACGGCCGTCACAAGATAAACCGGTATTACGTGGCCCCGAAAGCCAAATCATATGGCAAGCAGCCAAAGGTGCGTATCAAAAAGCCGGCCCCGGTTTATCGATACTCGGCGCCCAAACGGCGTGTCATCGGGCATAACCCCTATGGGTCGGTCAAGCGACATAAATTCAAGTCATTCAAGTTCAAGCAAACCTACGGCATCAAAAGGTACTAAACGGGGTTCGCGCACTGCAAAAAGTAGCCGGCCCGATAGCCGCAAAACGCAGGCAAGAAAAAACCGCCATGAATGGCGGCGGTTTTTCCCCGAAAGCGTGCAGGCGGTCCGGGTCCGGGCCGCCTGCGAATGGCTTACTGAGTAATTGGGTCACAGACCGTCTGGCCAGCCTCGGTTGTGGCCAATTGATAACCACCCGGACAGCTGGGTGTGCCGGCTTTGTCATAGCTGGGCTGAACGTAAACAGGTGTCGGTTCTTCCTGCTGCGCACAGGCAGTCAGGATCAGTGCAAATGCGCCAACGGCAGCGAGTTTCAGTTTCATGTCCGTCAATCCTTTATTACTTTTCTGATAT
>NZ_JBXWSM010000073.1:0-20883 GCF_059613405.1 Ruegeria sp. BHSA118 | reverse complement strand
ACCGAAATACTTGGTGATTGCTGCGGTCAGCGTGGTCTTGCCGTGGTCAACGTGGCCAATCGTGCCGATGTTGACGTGCGGTTTTGTACGCTCAAACTTTTCCTTTGCCATGATGGCCTCCTTTTTCGGTAATGAAGGGAGCGTAATACCCACGCTCCCTCAAATCTTCGCTTATGCGTATTTCGCCTGGATCTCGTCCGAGATGTTCTGCGGAACCGGATCATAGTGGTCGAACTGCATGGTGAACTGGGCACGGCCCGACGACATCGAACGCAGAGTGTTGATGTAGCCGAACATGTTCGCCAGCGGAACGAACGCGTCGATCGCGATTGCGTTGCCGCGCGGTTCCTGACCAGACACCTGGCCACGGCGCGAGGTCAGGTCGCCGATGATACCGCCGGTGTATTCTTCCGGGGTGATCACTTCGACCTTCATGATCGGTTCCAGCAGCTTCGCGCCAGCTTTGCGCATGCCTTCACGCATACACATACGGGCCGCGATTTCGAACGCCAGAACGCTCGAGTCAACGTCGTGGAACTTACCGTCCAGCAAGGCAACCTTGAAGTCGATCACGGGGAAGCCAGCCAGTGGGCCGCTGTCCATGACCGAGTTGATGCCTTTTTCAACACCGGGGATGTATTCCTTCGGAACGGCACCACCAACGATGCGGCTTTCGAACGAGTAACCTTCGCCTGCCTCGGTGGGCTGGATCTCCAGCTTGACTTCGGCGAACTGACCCGAACCACCCGACTGTTTCTTGTGGGTGTAGGTGTGCTCGACCGGCATCGAGATGGTTTCACGATAGGCCACCTGCGGTGCACCGATGTTCGCTTCAACCTTGAACTCGCGCTTGAGACGGTCCACCAGGATGTCCAGGTGAAGTTCGCCCATGCCCTTCATGATGGTCTGACCCGATTCCAGGTCGGTTTCCACGCGGAAGGACGGGTCTTCGGCGGCCAGACGGGCCAGACCCTGAGACATTTTCTCCTGGTCGCCCTTAGTTTTGGGCTCAACCGCGATCTCGATCACCGGATCGGGGAAGGTCATGGTTTCCAGAACAACCGGATCCTTCGCATCACACAGGGTGTCACCGGTGGTGGTGTCTTTCAGACCCGCCAGCGCGATGATGTCGCCTGCAAACGCTTCTTCGATCTCTTCCCGGTTGTTCGAATGCATCATCATCATACGACCGATGCGCTCTTTCTTGCCTTTGGTCGAGTTCAGGATCGAGTCACCCTTGTTCAGCACACCCGAATAAATCCGGGTGAAGGTCAGCGAACCGACGAAGGGGTCGTTCATGATTTTGAACGCCAGGCCCGAGAAGGCCATGTTGTCATCAGCACGGCGGGCGATGTCACGAACTTCTTCTTCGTCACCGGGTTTGAAGCCCATGTAATCGACAACGTCCAGCGGGCTGGGCAGATAGTCGATCACAGCGTTGAGCAGCGGCTGAACGCCTTTGTTCTTGAACGCAGACCCACCCAGAACCGGAACGAAGTCCAGCGCCAGCGTGCCCTTGCGCAGCAGTTTGCGCAGGGTCGGAACGTCGGGCTCATTGCCTTCCAGGTATTCCATCATGGCGTCGTCGTCTTGCTCGACGGCCGCTTCGACCATCTTGCCGCGCCATTCGTCAGCCATGTCTTTCAGGCTGTCGCGGATCGGAGCCTTGACCCAGCTTGCGCCCAGGTCCTCGCCCTGCCACAGCCATTCTTCCATGGTGACCAGGTCGATCAGACCTTCCAGCTCGGATTCGGCGCCGATCGGGATACCAACCGGAACAGCACGTGCGCCGGTGCGGTCTTCGATCATGCGAACGCAGTTGAAGAAGTCTGCGCCGATCTTGTCCATCTTGTTGACGAAAACCATACGCGGAACCTTGTAGCGGTCAGCCTGACGCCACACGGTTTCGGTCTGGGGCTCAACACCGGCGTTTGCGTCCAGAACGCAGACGGCACCGTCGAGAACCGCCAGCGAGCGTTCAACTTCGATGGTGAAGTCAACGTGGCCGGGGGTGTCGATGATGTTCAGGCGGTGCTTTGGGGTATCGGCGGTCTGACCGTCTTCGGTGCGTTCCCAGAAAGTGGTGGTCGCAGCCGAAGTGATGGTGATGCCGCGTTCCTGCTCCTGCTCCATCCAGTCCATGGTGGCTGCACCATCGTGCACCTCACCGATGTTGTGGGATTTACCAGTGTAATACAGGATACGCTCCGAGCAGGTAGTCTTACCTGCGTCGATGTGCGCCATGATACCGAAGTTACGGTATAGTTCGAGCGGATATTCGCGTGCCATTTGGATAAGCCTCTGGGATTACCAACGGTAATGGCTGAAGGCTTTGTTCGCCTCGGCCATCTTGTGGGTGTCTTCGCGCTTCTTCACGGCGGTACCGCGGGACTGTACAGCGTCCAGCAGTTCACCGGCGAGGCGTTCTTCCATGGTGTTTTCATTGCGGCCGCGCGCAGCGGTGATCAGCCAGCGGATGGCCAGTGCTTCGCGGCGCTCGGGGCGGACTTCGACCGGAACCTGATAGGTTGCACCACCAACCCGGCGCGAGCGAACCTCGACCGACGGTTTGATGTTGTCGAGTGCTTCGTGGAACACTTCGACGGGCGCGCGCTTGATCTTGTTCTCAACGCGGTCGAAGGCGTTGTAGACGATGCGCTCGGCGACCGACTTCTTGCCATCGATCATCAGGTTGTTCATGAATTTGGTCAGAACCTTATCGCCAAACTTGGCGTCAGGCAGGACTTCGCGTTTTTCGGCGGCGTGACGACGTGACATATCAGCCTCTCCTTCTTACTTGGGACGCTTCGCGCCGTATTTCGAACGGCGTTGCTTACGGTCTTTGACGCCCTGAGTATCCAGAACACCGCGCAGGATGTGGTAACGCACACCGGGAAGGTCTTTCACACGGCCGCCACGGATCAGAACAACCGAGTGTTCCTGAAGGTTGTGGCTTTCACCGGGGATGTACGAGATGACCTCGAACCCGTTGGTCAGGCGCACCTTGGCAACCTTACGCATAGCCGAGTTCGGTTTCTTCGGTGTGGTGGTGTAAACACGTGTGCAGACGCCGCGTTTCTGCGGGCACTGCTCCAGGTGCATGGACTTCGAGCGTTTTACTTTGGGCTGCCGCGGTTTGCGGATCAGCTGTTGAATAGTTGGCATTCCGGTTTCTTCCCCGTTTTGCAACACACATGACATGCACGCGGGCTGCGTGCGGCTAACTTCGCTGCACTTATGCGTCCACAAGCGCAAAACCCACGAGCGTTCCCATTCCGAGGTGAACGTCGCGGTTGGTTCTCAGAGGGCGCGAACTGCAAAATTGTCCGGGCCTTGACCAGTTCATTACTGGAATCGGCTACGGGGCGGCCCCCGGTACCGAGATGACGCGCGTATAGGGGGAGTCGTCCCAAGTGTCAACAGCACGATACCGGCGCCCCGGCGCGCGCGTTGAATGCAGCCTGTAGGATTGCCATTCCTGCGCGCCGCCAGCCCGGTTGCGGCTGAACCGCGGCAAGGGCATAGTCGGGTCGAATATCTGCTGATGGATTACAGATGCAAGTGATTGGCCTTTGCCGGTTTTCCTATCCCGCAACCGGCGGTTTTCGGCTGAACCGGGATACGATCGAAGAGCAAAGGCAATTTCTGTATGCCCCCGACCGGTTGGAAGAACGCTTTCGTCTTTTCGAGGCGATCACCCTGCCCGGTTTTCGCACCCAGACTGATGAGATGTTCGAGTTGTGTGTTTTGACCGGGACGTGCCTGCCTCAGATTCATGCGGACCGGCTGCGCGACCTGACCGCCGGGATCAAACAGATCCGTATCATAGCAAAAGAACCCGGGGATCATAAGCAGATTGTACGAGAGGTGCTGAACACCGCCCGCGCGGATTCGAATCAGCCCTGCGTGCAGTTTCGCCATGATGACGATGACGCCGTTTCCGTTGATTTCATAGAACGCCTCCGCGCTGCTGTTGCCGAAAACACAGGGCTGATGCAGCAGAGCGAGTCCGTCGGAATAGATTTCAATCAAGGTTACATCGCCCGGCGCGAGGCCTGCGGAATTCGGGCCGCTCGGGTCTATCGGTCGCTGCTGGGTGTTGGTCTGGGCATGTATGTTCAAGCCGGCAGCAGGCGGACAATCTTTGACCGGTTGCACAACAGGCTCGCCCGGTTCATGCCCGTGGTCAGCTATCCGGACACGCCGATGTGGGTAAGGATGCTTCACGCGTACAACGACTCGGACCACGCGCGCAAAGATACCAGTGAGCTACCTCCTTTCACGCCTGAGCAGGCAGAAGACTTGCGGGTACGGTTCTCGATCGACCCTGACGCGTTCAAGGCCAGATATGCGGCGCGTTGAGAAGATGCAGGTCATTGGCCTTTGCCGGTTTTCCTATCCCGCAATAGGCGGCTTTCAGACAACTCACGAGAGTGTCGAAGAAAGACGGCAATTCCTGTACCAGCACGACAGGTTGGAAGAACGGTTTCGCCTGTTCGAGACGGTCGCCCTGCCCGGTTTCAAAAAACAGTCCGACGAAGATTTCCAGTTGGTGATCTTGGTTGGCGACTGCCTGCCGAAACCGGCTTTTGACCGCCTCAACGATCTGACCGGTGGGCTGAAACAGGCGCGCATAGTCGCAAAACCTCCGGGGCGGCACAGAAAAGTCATGCAGAATGTCCTGAATTCGGCACGGAACGATCCCGACCAACCCTGCCTTCAGTTTCGCCACGACGATGATGATGCAGTGGCTGTGGATTTTGTCGAGCGGTTCCGGGGCTGTGTCAGGGAATGTGTCGGCTTGTTCGAAAGGCACGCGATGGTCGCCGTTGACTTCAACTGCGGTTATCTGGCCCGCGCCAATTCCGAGGGGATACAGGCCACGCGCGTGCATCGCCCGTTGATCACTGCCGGTCTGGGAATGTACGTGCGGGGCGGGCAGCAGAAATCGATCATGAATTTCGCCCATAACAGGATCAACCGCGCGATGCCCGTTGTGACCCGACCCGATAGTCCGATGTGGGTACGGGGATTGAACCGGTTCAATGACTCACCACGAACCAGAAACACGGATGTCGAGCTCACCCCTCTTACCCGGCAGCAGGAGCTTGAGTTTCAAACCCGCTTCGCAATTGATCCGGACATGGTCAGACGGCTTCACGCCAAGCCCTGACGCTTACGTGCCCGGAACAACGTGAACAGACCGGCGCCCACGATCAGCACCGCACCCAGCATCGTCAGGCTGTCAGGCCATTCGTCAAACACGACCCAACCCAGCCCGAGCGCCCAGATCAGGCTGGAATACCTGAACGGTGCAACGAAGCCGACATCTCCCTGACGCATGACCATGACACTGAACAAATAGCCAAGCAGCACAAACACGGCCGCCGCCGCGACCAGGGAACACGCCGTTGCCGAAACCGCAACCCATCCTTCGAAAACCGAGGCTATTGCAGCAGCCCCTGCAATGGAAACCGACGTGGCCAGCGTAACCAGCATTGACGGCACGTCGGCTGACATGCGTCGCGTGATGAGGTCCCGAACTGTAATCGAAGCCACTGCAACCAGCGCATAGATGGAATACACGCTGAAACCCTCTGGCCCGGGTCTTACGATCAGCAGCATTCCGACAAAACCCACGGCGATTGCCAAAGCGCGCCGCCAACCAACCTGTTCGGAAAAAACCAAAGCAGCGCCCAATGTTACCGTAAGAGGCAATGCCTGAAGAATGGCCGTAACATTGGCAAGCGGCATGTTCTTCAGCGCCGTCAGGAAAAAGAATGTCGTCGCCAGCTCTGCAAGGCAGCGCAGTGCAACCAGCCACTTGTCATGGCGCGAAAAATTCAGATGCAACGTGCCCAGGTACCGGGCAAGTACATAGATCAGAAATACAGCCAGGAACCCGCGCATGGCCACCAACTGAAACAATGGCAGATCCTGCAAAGCAACCTTTACCAGCGTGTCGTTCAGGGTAAATGCCGCCATGCTGCCCATCATCAGCAAAGCGCCTTTGGTGTTTGGAGTCATACTGCTTTGGGCTCCGGGGCAATTGATCGCCTCGCATTGGCCGCCGAGTCGGGCTGGATGTCAATAACGCACCAAGGGGTACAGAGATCATCAACCGAATGGGAGGATGGTCCCGAACAGATTCAGGCTGGAAGGCTCTGTCGTGTCTTTTACAAACTCAACCCAGTCTTCCCCGTATACAAGTTCGAAAAACACAGGATATTTCCAAACGAAATTATGAAAGGAAAAGGTCGTCACCAACGCGCCAACCGTGAGCGCCCCGGCGAACTCTCGCAGTTTACCTTTCAGAAACAGCATAACCATGATGCAGGCCCCGCCTGCGAGGCCGAGGCTTACAAAATCCTGTGTTCCAACCTTGCCGGGCACCGGAATGCCAACCGATTGATATTGAATCAGGCGGGACAGGAACACCGCGCAAACACCCAGTATAAAAGCCCCCAGAAACGCAGCGGGATAACCCAGACGTTGCCAGATACTCTCGGTTCGAGGCAGAGGCGACTTGCGTGTGTTTTCTTCCGAACGCTTCTTGATCCGCGCCACACGGTCCTCGAAGGAGTTGCCTTTGGTGTCCATTGTTCAGCTCAAAATTATCCGAAAACACAATACAGCGCTAAACCACCGATTGCAGAACTACAAGCCTGATGCAATCGCGCCAAAGGCTGTGCTCTGTCACGACGGTTCACAATTGCGTACCTGGAGCGGCAACAAAAAAAGGCCCCACGAAATCGCAGGGCCTTTATTGGTTCTGAATGACGCGGGTTATTCGCGGCTTTCGGGTGTTTCCACCAGCACGTCCAGCTCGTCCCCGACCAGATCATCATCCATGATCGGCGCAGCCAGAGCAGCGGCCGCTTCGGCCTCTTCCCGGCGGGCTTCGATCACCACGTTGTCACGCGACTGCGCGATGTGGCGGACGGCCTGAGTTGCCCCACCGGTACCGGCGGGGATCAGGCGACCTACGATGACGTTCTCTTTCAGGCCGACCAGCTTGTCCTTCTTGCCCTGAACCGAAGCTTCGGTCAGCACGCGGGTGGTCTCCTGGAACGACGCCGCCGAGATGAACGAGCGCGTTTGCAGCGAGGCTTTGGTGATCCCCAGCAGGATCGGCTCGCCTTGTGCCGGACGACCACCGCGGGCGATGGTCTTCTCGTTGGCCGCGTCGAACTCCTGCTTGTCGACATGCTCGCCTTTCAGCAGGGTGGTGTCGCCTGAATCCAGGATCTCCCACTTCTGCAACATCTGGCGCACGATGACTTCGATGTGCTTGTCGTTGATCTTCACGCCCTGCAGACGATACACGTCCTGCACCTCGTCGATCATGTAATCCGCCAGCGCTTCGACACCCATAATGGACAGGATGTCATGCGGGGCCGGGTTACCATCCATCAGGTATTCGCCTTTCTGGATAAAGTCACCTTCCGCGACCGGGATATGTTTGCCCTTGGGAACCATATACTCGATCGTTTCCATCGACTCATCCGCCGGTTCGATGCTGATGCGGCGCTTGTTCTTGTAGTCGCGGCCAAAGCGCACGTAACCATCGGCTTCTGCGATGATCGCGTGATCTTTCGGACGTCGGGCTTCGAACAGTTCGGCCACACGCGGCAGACCACCGGTGATGTCCTTGGTCTTGGCACCTTCACGCGGAATACGCGCAACAACGTCGCCGGCCTCGATCTTCTGGCCATCTTCGACCGACAGGATCGCATCCACCGACATCGGATAGTGAACCGGGTTGCCCGCATCGTTGCGGACCGGTTCGCCATCGTCACCGACCAGAATGATCTCGGGCTTCAGGTCGCTGCCACGGGGGGCGGCGCGCCAGTCGATCACGATCTTCTGGGTCATGCCGGTTGCTTCGTCGGTCTCGTCACGGACAGCAAGGCCCGAAACCAGGTCGACGTATTTGGTGGTACCGGCTTTCTCGGCGATGATCGGCAGAGTGTAGGGATCCCATTCGAACAGCTTGTCGCCGCGGGCCACCTTGGTGCCTTCCTTGACGAACAGCTTGGAGCCGTAGCCCAGCTTGTGGCTGGCACGCTCTTCGCCGTGTTCGTCCTTGATCACCAGCTTCATGTTCCGGCCCATGACAAGGCTTTCGCCTGCTGCGTTGACCAGAATCTGCGGGTTCTCGAAGGATACGACACCTGCTTGGCTGGCTTCCTGGAACGACTGCTGACCACCTTGTGCAACACCACCGATGTGGAAGGTCCGCATGGTCAGCTGTGTACCGGGTTCACCGATCGACTGAGCCGCGATGATGCCGACAGCCTCACCTGTGTTCACCATGGTACCGCGTGCAAGGTCACGACCATAGCAGGTCGCACAGACGCCTTCCTCGGACTCACAGGTCAGAGGCGAGCGGATGCGCATCGACTGAACACCGGCTTCGTCGATGGTGTCGGCCATACGTTCGTCGATCAGCTGACCAGCGGCCACGATCACCTCATCCGTACCCGGACGCAGAACGTCGTCAGCAGCGACACGGCCCAGCACACGTTCGGCCAGCGAGGCGACAACCTCACCGTCGTTCACGGCTGCTTCGGCGGTGATCGCACGCTCGGTGCCACAGTCGATCTCACGAACGATACAGTCTTGCGCCACGTCCACCAGACGGCGGGTCAGGTAACCCGAGTTCGCCGTCTTCAGAGCGGTATCCGACAGACCCTTACGGGCACCGTGGGTCGAGTTGAAGTACTCGAGAACGGTCAGACCTTCTTTAAAGTTCGAGATGATCGGCGTCTCGATGATGTCACCGTTCGGCTTGGCCATCAGGCCGCGCATGCCGCCCAGCTGTTTCATCTGAGTGACCGAGCCACGCGCACCGGAGTGGGCCATCATGTAGACCGAGTTCGGCTCCATGTCCGACCCGTCTTCGGCCTTGGCGACGTCCGAGATGGTGCTCATCATCGCCTCGGTCACGCGGTCGTTACACTTCGACCAGGCATCGACAACCTTGTTGTACTTTTCGCCCTGAGTGATCAGGCCGTCCATGTACTGTTGTTCAAAGTCTTTCACCTGGCTGCGGGTGTCATCGACGATACCCCACTTGTCGTCCGGAATGACCATGTCGTCTTTACCGAACGAGATGCCCGCCTTGAACGCTTCTTTGAAGCCCATCGACATGATCTGGTCACAGAAGATAACCGACTCTTTCTGACCGCAGTAACGGTAGACGGTGTCGATCACCTGCTGCACTTCTTTCTTCCGCAGCAGGCGGTTGACCAGCTCGAACGGCGCCTTGTTGTTCATCGGCAGCAACGCACCCAGACGCAGACGGCCTGGAGTGGTTTCGAAACGCTTCTGAACTTCGTTGCCTTCCTCGTCGATCTGGGTGATCCGCGCGGTGATTTTCGAGTGCAGATGCACCTCACCCGCGTCCAGCGCGTGCTGAACTTCGTCGATCGACCCAAAGACCTTGCCTTCGCCCGGCATGCCGGCACGTTCCAGCGACACATAGTACAGACCCAGGATCATATCCTGCGACGGAACGATGATCGGCGCGCCGTTTGCAGGCGACAGAACGTTGTTGGTCGACATCATCAGAACACGGGCTTCCAACTGGGCCTCAAGGCTCAGCGGGACGTGAACGGCCATCTGGTCACCGTCGAAGTCGGCGTTGAAGGCCGAACAGACCAGCGGGTGCAGCTGGATCGCCTTGCCTTCGATCAGGACTGGTTCGAACGCCTGAATGCCAAGACGGTGCAGCGTCGGCGCACGGTTAAGCATGACAGGGTGCTCGCGGATCACCTCATCGAGGATATCCCACACTTCGGGACGCTCTTTCTCGACCAGTTTCTTCGCCTGTTTCACGGTCGAAGACAGACCTTTGGCTTCAAGGCGCGAGTAGATGAACGGCTTGAACAGCTCCAGCGCCATCTTCTTGGGCAGACCACACTGGTGCAGCTTGAGTTCCGGACCGGTCACAATGACCGAACGGCCCGAGAAGTCGACGCGTTTCCCCAGAAGGTTCTGGCGGAAGCGGCCCTGCTTGCCTTTCAGCATGTCCGACAGCGATTTCAGCGGACGCTTGTTGGCGCCGGTGATCACGCGGCCACGGCGGCCGTTGTCGAACAGAGCGTCAACGGATTCCTGCAGCATCCGCTTTTCGTTACGGACGATGATATCAGGTGCGCGCAGTTCGATCAGACGCTTCAGACGGTTGTTCCGGTTGATGACCCGGCGATACAGATCGTTCAGATCCGAAGTCGCGAAACGGCCACCATCCAGCGGAACCAACGGACGCAGTTCCGGCGGAATGACCGGGATCACGGTCATCACCATCCACTCGGGCCGGTTGCCCGACTCGAGGAAGGATTCAACAACCTTCAGACGCTTGATGATCTTCTTGGGCTTCAGTTCACCGGTCGCTTCGGCCAGATCAGCGCGCAGCTGCTCGGCTTCGGCTTCCAGATCGATCTGGGCCAGCATCTCGCGGATGGCTTCGGCACCGATATTCGCGGTGAACGCGTCCATGCCATAGGCATCCTGCGCGTCCATGTACTCTTCTTCGGTCAGCATCTGGCCGTAGGTCAGGTCGGTCAGACCGGGCTCGATAACGACATAGTTTTCAAAGTACAGCACGCGTTCCAGATCGCGCAGCGTCATGTCCAACATCAGACCGATGCGGGACGGCAGCGATTTCAGGAACCAGATATGCGCAACAGGCGCGGCCAGTTCGATGTGGCCCATACGCTCGCGGCGGACTTTCTGAAGGGTGACTTCCACACCGCATTTCTCGCAGACAACGCCGCGATACTTCATCCGCTTATATTTGCCGCACAGACATTCGTAGTCTTTGATCGGGCCAAAGATACGCGCGCAGAACAGGCCGTCACGTTCAGGCTTGAACGTCCGGTAGTTGATGGTTTCGGGTTTCTTGATCTCGCCATAGGACCAAGACAGGATTCGCTCGGGCGACGCCAGCGAGACCTTGATCTCGTCGAAAACCTTCGGGGGCGTCAGCGGGTTGAACGGGTTGTTGGTGATTTCCTGGTTCATTTTATTCTCCCCAAATGGGTAAATATCCAAAGATTGCGGCGTCTAGGGCAGTAGCTAAGATGATTACGCCCCAGACTAAGGCTTTTGGTCTTTCTGGATCATACCAAGGGCTTGCGGCATCGGGTTTCCAAACTGCTGCGGCGAGCAACGCCAATCCAATCGGGAAACCCAGATATGCAAGCCAAATTGGCATCACACGTCAGACCTATTCCTCAACCTCCGCATCCAGGAGTTCCATATTCAGGCCGAGGCCGCGGACTTCTTTCACCAGAACGTTGAACGATTCCGGTACGCCCGCTTCAAAGTTATCCTCGCCCTTGACGATCGACTCATAGACCTTGGTCCGGCCGGCAACGTCATCCGACTTCACCGTCAGCATCTCTTGCAGGGTGTAGGCGGCGCCGTAAGCTTCCAGAGCCCAGACTTCCATCTCACCAAAGCGCTGACCACCGAACTGCGCCTTACCGCCCAGCGGCTGCTGGGTAACCAGGCTGTAGGGCCCGGTCGAACGCGCGTGGATCTTGTCGTCCACAAGGTGGTGCAGTTTCAGCAGGTACTTGATGCCCACGGTCACCGGACGCGCAAATTGCTCGCCCGTACGACCGTCGAACAGAACCGACTGACCGCTTTCCGAGAAGCCCGCACGCACCAACGCGTCGTTGACGTCAGCCTCTTTGGCACCGTCAAAGACCGGGGTTGCAATCGGAACACCGCGGGTCACGTTGCCCGCTGCTTCGACCAGCGTTTCCTCGTCCATGCCGGTGATGCCTTCTTCGTAGACATCTTCGCCATAGGCCAGCTTCATCGCCTCGCGCACCGGGGTCAGGTCGCCGGAACGGCGGTATTCACCCAGAGCTTCATCGATGTTCAGACCCAGACCGCGTGCAGCCCAACCCATGTGGGTTTCAAGGATCTGACCAACGTTCATACGCGAAGGCACACCCAGCGGGTTCAGACAGAAGTCAACCGGGGTACCATCGGCCAGGAACGGCATGTCTTCCATCGGAACAACCTTGGAGATCACACCTTTGTTCCCGTGACGACCGGCCATCTTGTCGCCCGGCTGCAACTTGCGCTTCACGGCGATGAAGACTTTGACCATCTTCATCACACCCGGCGGCAGGTCGTCGCCACGGCGGACTTTCTCGACTTTGTCTTCGAAACGAGCGTCCAGAGCACGCTTTTGCACTTCGTACTGCTCGTTCAGAGCCTCGACGATCTGTGCGTCCTTCTCGTCTTCCAGCGCCAGCTGCCACCACTGACCACGAGTCAGGGTTTCCAGCAGCTCCTCGGTGATCACCGACCCAGCCTTGACGCCTTTCGGGCCTTTGACAGCGGTTTTACCAAGGATCAGACCTTGCAGTCGCGCATAGATGTTGCGGTCAAGGATCGCCAGCTCGTCGTCCCGGTCACGGGCCAGACGTTCGACTTCCTCACGCTCGATCTGCAGCGCACGCTCGTCTTTCTCGACGCCGTGACGGTTGAAGACGCGAACCTCAACGACCGTACCGTAATCACCCGGCTTCACGCGCAGCGAGGTGTCGCGCACGTCAGATGCTTTTTCACCAAAGATGGCGCGCAGCAGCTTTTCTTCCGGAGTCATCGGGCTTTCGCCCTTCGGAGTGATCTTGCCGACCAGAATATCGCCCGGCTCAACATCCGCACCGATGTAAACGATGCCAGCCTCGTCGAGGTTGCGCAGCGCTTCTTCACCGACGTTCGGGATGTCGCGGGTGATCTCTTCCGGGCCCAGCTTGGTGTCACGGGCCGCAACTTCGAATTCCTCGATGTGAACCGAGGTAAAGACGTCATCACGCGCGATACGTTCCGAGATCAGGATCGAGTCTTCGTAGTTGTAACCGTTCCACGGCATGAACGCGACGACCACGTTCTTACCCAGCGCCAGTTCACCCATATCGGTCGACGGACCGTCGGCAATGACCTCGCCCTTCTGGACGGTGTCACCCACCTTGATCAGCGGACGCTGGTTGATGCAGGTATTCTGGTTCGAACGCTGGAACTTGCGCAGACGATAAATGTCAACGCCAGCGTCGCCCAGTTCCAGATCCTCGGTGGCGCGGATAACGATACGCTGGGCATCGACCTGGTCGATGATACCGGCGCGTTTCGCCTGAATCGCAGCACCCGAGTCGATCGCAACCTTTTCCTCGATGCCCGTCCCGACCAGCGGCGCTTCGGCGCGCAGCAGCGGAACCGCCTGACGTTGCATGTTCGAGCCCATCAGAGCGCGGTTGGCGTCGTCATTTTCGAGGAACGGGATCAGCGATGCAGCAACCGAGACCAGCTGTTTCGGCGACACGTCGATCAGGTCCACATTCTCGCGCGGGGCAAGCGTGTAGTCACCGGCCTGACGGGTCGAAACCAGATCGTTGATGAACTTGCCGTTCTTGTCCAGCGTCGCGTTCGCCTGCGCCACGGTGTGACGCATTTCCTCGGTCGCGGACATGTAGTGAACCTCATCGGTCACCTCGGCGTCCTTGACGACGCGGTAAGGTGTTTCGATGAAGCCATACTTGTTCACGCGGGCGAAAGTGGCCAGCGAGTTGATCAGACCAATGTTCGGGCCTTCCGGCGTTTCAATCGGGCACATCCGGCCATAGTGGGTCGGGTGTACGTCGCGCACTTCAAAGCCCGCACGTTCACGCGTCAGACCACCGGGGCCAAGCGCCGAGAGACGGCGTTTGTGGGTGACTTCCGACAGCGGGTTGGTCTGGTCCATGAACTGCGACAGCTGCGACGAGCCGAAGAATTCGCGCACAGCAGCAGCAGCGGGTTTCGCGTTGATCAGGTCCTGCGGCATGACGGTGTCGATCTCGACCGACGACATACGCTCTTTGATCGCGCGCTCCATACGCAGCAGACCGACGCGGTACTGGTTTTCCATCAGCTCGCCGACCGAACGCACACGACGGTTGCCGAGGTGGTCGATATCGTCCACGTCGCCTTTGCCGTCACGCAGTTCCACCAGCGCCTTGATGCAGGCCACGATGTCTTCGCGACGCAGGGTGCGCAGGGTGTCCGGCGCATCCAGAGCCAGACGCATGTTCATCTTTACACGGCCAACGGCGGACAGATCATAGCGCTCGCTGTCGAAGAACAGGGTGTCGAACAGGGCCGACGCAGCCTCGACGGTGGGCGGCTCGCCCGGGCGCATGACGCGATAGATGTCCATCAACGCAGTTTCGCGGCTCATATTCTTGTCCTGAGCCATGGTGTTGCGCATGTACGGACCAACATTGACGTTGTCGATGTCCAGAACCGGGATGTCGGTAATGCCCGAATCGATCAGTTCCTTGACGGTGCCACCGATCAGGTCGCCATCTTTGTCGTATTCCAGGGTCAGTTCATCACCGGCTTCGACATAGATCGCGCCGTTTTCTTCGTTGATGATGTCCTTGGCGACGAACTTGCCGACGATGTTGTCGAACGGGACCAGCAAGTCGGTGACGACGCCTTCTTCGATCAGCTTTTTGACCGCGCGCGGAGTGACTTTCTTGCCCGCTTCGGCAATCACTTCGCCGGATTTCGCGTCAATCAGGTCATAGGTCGGGCGGGTGCCACGCACACGCTCGGGGAAGAACGGCGTGACCCAACCCTTGTTCTTGTCCAGCTTGTAGGACACGGTGTTGTAATACGCGTCCATGATTGCTTCCTGATCCAGCCCCAGCGCATAAAGCAGGGTTGTCACAGGCAGTTTGCGGCGGCGGTCGATCCGGGCGAACACGATATCCTTGGCGTCGAACTCGAAGTCCAGCCAGCTGCCGCGATACGGGATGATGCGGCAGGCAAACAGCAGCTTGCCCGAGGAATGCGTCTTGCCTTTGTCGTGGTCAAAGAACACGCCGGGCGAACGGTGCATCTGCGAAACGATAACACGCTCGGTGCCGTTCACGACAAAGGTGCCGTTCGGCGTCATCAAAGGCATATCGCCCATGAAGACATCCTGTTCCTTGATGTCTTTGACCGATTTTGCGCCGGTATCCTCATCAACATCGAACACGATCAGACGCAGTGTAACCTTCAGCGGCGCGCTGTAGGTCATGTCGCGTTGCATACATTCTTCGACGTCGTATTTGGGTTTTTCCAGATCGTATTTCACGAATTCCAGAACGGAGGTTTCGTTGAAATCCTTGATCGGGAAAACCGATTGGAACACACCTTTGATGCCTTCGCCGTCAGTGGGCTGCTCTGCATCGCCGGAGCGCAGGAAAAGATCATAAGAAGATTTCTGGACCTCAATAAGGTTCGGCATCTCCAGCACTTCGCGGATTTTGCCGTAATATTTACGAAGACGTTTCTGGCCAAGGAACGTTTGAGCCATGTCAGATGTCACCTTTCGATGTTCTCAGCGGGCAAAGACACCGTCGGGCCCCGGCATCTTGCACAATCGAGACGACACGTCCGGATCAATTCATGGCCACCGTCCCGAAGGCGGCCTCCCGATCCGAAAACCGTGTCTTAGAAAACGCCTCGCGTCTTGAGGCCCTTTCTAAGACAGGTTCGGCTGGACCCGGATTTCTCCGGACCCAGCCAAATTTTTCGGCACATCAGCGATGCACCTGAGACCAAGCTTAGGCCAGTTCGACTTCGGCGCCAGCTGCTTCCAGCTTGGCTTTGACGTCTTCTGCTTCTGCTTTGTCCACGCCTTCTTTGATCTTGCCGCCGGCTTCGACCAGTTCCTTGGCTTCTTTCAGGCCCAGACCGGTGATGCCGCGAACTTCTTTGATGACGTTGATTTTCGATGCGCCGGCGTTCTTCAGAACGACGTCGAATTCGGTTTTTTCTTCCTCAGCTGCGCCGCCGGCGTCGCCAGCTGCACCTGCGACCATTACGGCGCCGCCAGCTGCGGGCTCGATGCCGTATTCGTCTTTGAGGATGGTTTTCAGTTCTTGTGCTTCCAGCAGGGTCAGACCCACGATGCTTTCTGCGAGTGCTTTCAGATCAGCCATTTTATCAGCTCTTTCCGTTTACAATGTGTGTTCCAACGTCAGGGCACATGCCCCACGCAGATCATTCAGTGCCAACCGCTTACGCAGCTTCCGCCTTCTCTTCGATGGTGGAAAGGATGCTTGCGATATTGCTTGCAGGTGCGCCAATCGCGCCGGCGATGTTCGAAGCAGGTGCGCCAATGCAGCCCACGATCGAAGCAATAAGCTCCTCGCGAGACGGCATTTTCGAAACGGCTTCAACGCCTTTGCGGTCCAGAGCGTTCTCACCCATAGCACCACCAAGAATTTCAAAATTCTTGTTATCCTTGGCGAAGTCCTCGGCCACCTTGGCTGCTGCCACGGGATCCTCGGAATAGGTCAGAACGGTCATCCCTGTCAGCAGGTCGGCCATGCTTGCACACGGCTTACCCTCAAGGGCGATTTTGGCGAGCCTGTTCTTGGCAACACGCACGGAGCCACCCGCGTCACGAGCACGTGCGCGAAGGTCCTGCATCTCGGCAACTGTCAGACCGGCGTAGTGAGCAACCACTACGACGCCAGAGCTTTCGAAGATTTGGCCGAGTTCCTCGACCACTTTCTCTTTCTGGGCTCTATCCACAGTTCTCTCCAAGTTAGGGGCGAAACCTCACCCCGGCTCATATTTGCCGCAGCTTTCGCTCCGGCGTTCAGGTCCTTGTTACGGGATTGGCCAAAATGCGCCCGAGGGTGGGACCCCCAGAATTCTTTGGTCTTACCCGTCTCAGGCAGGGAATTAAGGGGCCGAATGGACCCACCCACCGTCTTGGACGAAACGAAACAAAGCGCACGACGAATCGCACGCTTTGTTCCGCAGGTCTTCTTAGGGCAGATGGGCAGGGTTTCCAAGGGGTAAATTTGGGTAATAGGAAGGCAGATCCGAGGTATGTTGGTTATGCGCTTCCCTAGCCTCACAAACTTCCGAAGGAATAACGACTTTGCGGACAAATCTTGTCGAACGAGTTGCTTCTTTGATTCGGTTTGAAGTCCACTGACGCTGCACTTTCGCTGTAGCACGCCATCGCAATTTCCACCAATTGGCTTCACAATCAAGATAACACCGGCTACGGCGTTACTAAGTCTCAAGCCCTGCCGAAAAGCGAGCCACTCGAAAGGAAAAAGTCTTTGCGATTGATTTTGATTTCTGCCTACTTCTTAGTGCTGTCTGGAATGGCATCCGCACAAGAAGGCCAAGTACTCAAGAAGGCTTCAATTTCAGGCTGGAATGTCTCGAAATTCCAAACGCCAAAAGATGGGCTAAGCTGTCAAGCTTTTAAGTGTAACTCCGGAAATTGTAACGTCGACACCGCAGAGGCCGTCGTCCGCCTGTGGGGGTCAGCACGGCGCAAAGCCGTTACACCGATGATCGGTATGAAAGCCACAAGGTCTGGGGCAAGCAACGCGAGTTTAACCGTGGCAGATCAGTCTTTTCCGCTTAGTCAGGCCCAAGAGTCGCGCGGTAAACTGTTCATCGCGACGCGCCCAGAGGACGACGTAAAGATAGTGCGTCTTATGTCGCAAAGGGGGGCTGACTCAGTAACATTTTCTAGCAACAAGGGCAGCGCCACATTCCGTTTTTCGGGCGCAAATCGCGTCCTGAAGTTTTTTCAAAGAGAATGCGGGATTCCGTTGCCCTAAACCAAGATCGCTGAGTTGGGCTACATTGCCGACATTTGACCGATCGTAAAAAAATCCCGGGCAGTTCGCACCACCCGGGATCAAATCTTCACAGCTATGCGTTAGGGCTTACTCGCCCGACGCCTCTGCAACATCCACTGTCACACCCGGACCCATGGTCGAGCTCAGCGCGATTTTCTTCATGTAGGTGCCCTTGGCACCCGACGGTTTCGCCTTGGCTACAGCCGAAACAAACGCGCGGACGTTTTCGGCCAGCTTGGCTTCGTCGAACGACGCTTTGCCAACGCCTGCGTGCACAACGCCGCCTTTTTCCGCCTTGAACTGAACTTCACCACCCTTGGCTGCTTCCACGGCCGCTTTCACGTCCATGGTCACGGTGCCAACTTTGGGGTTCGGCATCAGGTTGCGGGGACCCAGAACCTTACCCAGACGGCCAACGATCGGCATCATGTCAGGGGTAGCAATGCAGCGATCGAATTCGATGGTGCCGCCCTGAATGGTTTCCATCAGGTCCTCTGCACCAACGATATCTGCGCCTGCTTCTTTCGCTTCGTCAGCCTTGGGGCCACGAGCAAAAACAGCAACGCGCATCGCTTTACCGGTGCCGTTCGGCAGGCCGACAACACCACGAACCATCTGGTCTGCGTGACGAGTGTCAACGCCCAGGTTCAGTGCGATTTCGATGGTCTCGTCGAATTTCGAGGTTGCGTTGGCTTTGACCAGGGCAACAGCTTCGTCCACCGACAGGTTTTCCTTGCCAGCGACAGCTTCGCGCGCAGCGCGGGTACGTTTACCGAGTTTTGCCATCTTACTTCACCTCGATGCCCATGGAGCGGGCCGAGCCAAGGATGATCTGCATTGCGCCTTCGACGTCGTTGGCGTTCAGATCTTTCATTTTGGCTTCGGCGATTTCACGAACCTGCTTCGAGGTCACGGTTGCCACGGTCTCACGACCTGGGTTTTCCGCGCCACGGGGGCGGTTACGCTTGCCGACCGGCTTCAGACCAGCTGCTTTTTTCAGGTAGTAAGACGCGGGCGGCGTCTTGATGTCCATGGTGAAGGACTTGTCCTGATAATAGGTGATCACGGTCGGGCAAGGTGCGCCTTGCTCCATGTCTGCGGTCTTGGCGTTGAACGCCTTGCAGAATTCCATGATGTTGATGCCGCGCTGACCCAGCGCCGGACCAACTGGCGGCGACGGGTTCGCCTGACCTGCAGGAACCTGCAGTTTCATTGTACCAGCAAGCTTCTTGGCCATTTGGTTTTCCTTTCAACTAAGTCAGGGCGCGCCCTGACCAGATTATGTTGCGTGGTCCGGTCCGGGATCGCGACCCCGGCAACCTCCCACGAGAGAATCTCGCCCGAAGACGATAGAGGCGGCGTTTACATGGGATCAGGAGGGATGACAAGTGGTTGGCGCGCCAATCGGAAAATACCGAATCAAACCCTGAGGGGATTCTTGCCGCCTGCGTGACTACACGCGTGTTTCCGTGTAGTTTCGATTCCCTCTAACAGCCTGCAAAGGCGTGTAAAACCACCAGTTTGCCACCGATTGATCGCGACATTGGCGCTTGCTTCGCCACAACACGGATGACCGTGCTATAATCCGTAAAAATTGTGAGTATTGGTGGAGGTTAATTATGATACTTCGTTTGGCTTTAACTCTTGGCATCGCTTTTTCTCTTGCTGCGGCCATCCCTCAAACAGCGCGGGCCGACGCTGGAGAGTTTCTTGGTGGTGCGGTCGTCGGCGGGATCGTTGGTTACGCAATCGGCAAGGACCAACAAAAGAAAAAATCTCAGCGAACAACCACATCGAATCGCACCTATCGGTCAGGTATTCCATCGACCACGCAAGGCGCGCAAACCCAGACCGCGCTCAATTACTTCGGGTACAATGCAGGAAGGGTCGATGGGCAGGTCGGTCGCGGCACCCGGTCCGCAATCGAGCGCTATCAGGCCTCGATGGGTTATCCTGTAAACGGCTATGATTTTCAGCCCTATCAGTATGACTTTCTGATGCAGGCCTATTATTGGGCCACAAGCGGTGGACAGGCGACGACTCAACTTGCGGGTCAACCGCTTTTGATGGCGTATCGCCGTCAGGTGCAAACGGGGTCTGCTTTGGCTGCTGCCCCTCAGGCGCCGACACAAGCCGCCCCGGTACAACCTGTTCCGGTTGCGACACCACAAGAACCCGAACCCGAGACAACCGAAACTACGTCTGCCAGCCTGCCAAGCCTGTTTTCCGGCGGCACCGGAGGCCCGTCGCTGGCCAATCGCTGTAGCGGAGTCATGCTGCAAACATCTACCAATGGCGGCTATACGACCCTGGCGAATATGTCGGATCCCGACTTTGCGCTCAGCGAACAGTTCTGCCTTGCCCGCAGCTACGCGATGGCGCGCGGTGAAGATCTGATTCAGGATATCCAGGGACTGACGCCAGAGCAGGTGAGTGCCCAATGCGACTCGTATGGTGAAATGGTGGCACCTCAGGTTGACGCTCTGTCTATCAACTCGAAAACCGAGGCTGAAACCCAGATGCGCAAGCTGGCGCTGGACTCGGGCCTAAGCCCCCAAGATCTTGCCGCGACAAGCAAGGTCTGCCTGGCGATCGGCTATCGTCAGGACAACATGGATGCCGCGGTTGGGTCTGCCCTGATGCTGGTCGCAATGGGTGAGCCCGCCTATGGCGAGCTGATTGGTCACCATCTGCGCGAAGGTTTCGGCGTGCAGAAACGTCGCGATCTTGCGATGCAATGGTATGACGCAAGCCTTTCGGCGCTGGATGCCGGATCGCAGGCTGTGTTCCTGCCCTCGCAGACCGACCGCCCGCAACTTTTGCGCGCGGCCATGGTTCAGGCGCAATAGGTCGATACGTTTTCAGCGAATACCCAAACAAAAAACGCCGCGTTGCCCTTGGCATCGCGGCGTTTCAATTCTCGAGGAACGTTTCCTCAGCTCTGCTTGGTGACCTGCGTGAAATCCAGCTCGACCGGAGTTTCCCGGCCGAAGATCGAAACCGAAACCTTCAGCTTCTGGTTCTCGTCGTCCACACCTTCGACCATGCCGTCGAAATCCTCGAACGGGCCGTCGTTGACTTTGACCTTCTCACCGACTTCGAAGCTGATCATCAGCTTGGGCGCTTCTTCACCTTCCTGAACACGGTTCAGGATCTGGTTCACCTCGGCGTCGCGCATCGGCATCGGGCGGCCTTGCGGGCCCAGGAAACC
>NZ_JBXWSM010000072.1:0-21878 GCF_059613405.1 Ruegeria sp. BHSA118 | reverse complement strand
GTCGCCAGGTGTACGTGATCGGCGCGTCGCAAGGGTTCAAACGTCTGTCCGCTGCGCGCATCACTGAACTGCGCGTGTATATTGACCTGCTCGCCCTGGTGCTGGTTCTGCACGAATTGGTGTTGCTGTTCGGACGGGTCGAAAACATCTCTGACGCGACCCGTGCCGTGGTCAGTTTCCCGGTCATTGTCGCAACGGCTTTGTTGTTGTTGCGAATACGTCAGATTCGAACCAATGACGGGCCACCGGATCAGGCTGCCTCGACCCGTTCCGCGGGTTTCAGCCAATTGGTCGAATTCCTGCGCCGGGCTTTGTTCCTTTTGGGCATCACGTCTCCCTTGCTGGCGATTTTCGGATACACCAATGCGGCCGAAGCCATCGTGTTTCCTGCCGTCAAGACATTGGTGCTGATCGGGGCCTTGGTCATCCTGCAACGGTTTATCAGTCAGATTTACGGTTGGATCACAGGGCAGGGAGAAGCCGCGCGAGATTCGCTTTTTTCCGTACTGGTCGGGTTTGCATTGGCCATCGTGGCACTGCCAATTCTGGCGATCTATTGGGGCGCGCGGGAAACTGATCTGCTGGAAGCATGGTCGCGCCTGCTGCTTGGGTTTGATATCGGCGGGGTAACGATCTCGCCCAGCAACTTTCTGACCTTTGTTGCTGTTTTTGCAATCGGTTATATGTTGACGCGTCTGTTGCAAAGCGGGCTGCGCAATTCGCTTCTGCCGAAAACCAGCATAGACCCCGGTGGGCAAAACGCGATTGTCGCGGGTTCAGGATACGTTGGCATCTTCCTTGCCGCGTTGGTGGCAATCATGGTGGCCGGATTTGATCTGTCGTCGCTGGCGATTGTCGCCGGAGCGCTGTCGGTCGGCATCGGCTTTGGTTTGCAGACAATCGTGTCGAACTTCGTTTCCGGCATCATCCTTTTGGTCGAGCGTCCGATTTCCAAAGGGGATTGGATCGATGTGAATGGCATGATGGGATATGTGCGGGACATTTCCGTTCGATCGACCCGGATCGAGACATTTGACAGGACGGATGTCATCGTTCCGAACTCTGACCTGATCAGCGGTGTTGTAACAAACTATACCCGCGGCAACACGATCGGGCGGGTGATCGTTCCGGTGGGTGTTGCATACGGAACTGACACGCGCCTGGTCGAAACCATTCTGGGCGAAATCGCCAACAACCATCCGATGGTTTTGGCCAACCCGGCGCCAAGCGTTGTGTTCCAGGGGTTTGGCGCAGATTCCCTGGACTTCGAGATTCGGGCGATCCTGCGGGATGTGAATTGGGCTCTGTCGGTAAAATCTGACATGAACCATGAAATCAACCGCAGATTCTCGGAAGCTGGGATCGAGATCCCGTTCGCACAACGTGATGTCTGGTTGCGAAATCCCGAAACCCTGCGGGCATCTGGCCCGAGCAAGCAGGAACCTTCCGTTTCTGTGCAGGATGAGCCACGCAAAGCCGCAGAGACTCCGGCGGATTTGACCGAGACGGATATGGACCCGGATGCCGGTGATGAGACCTGAGTGGCCCAATCGCGGCACGTGTTGACCTGTGATCACCTCTTGGCGGGTGCACTGATTAAATTGCGCTATTCCCCTGAATTCGTCGAATTGGGGCCTTGCAAATCCGACAGCATTCGTCCAAATATCGCCGGCACGGAGAGGTGGCCGAGTGGTCGAAGGCGCACGCCTGGAAAGTGTGTAGGCGGGAAACCGTCTCCAGGGTTCGAATCCCTGTCTCTCCGCCACAAACCAATCGCGAACCCGATATCAGGTCCCTAGCGGGGCCTTTTTCTTTCTGTCTCAAAGGGGTTTAACGATGGCACCCGACTTTCAGAGAATGGTCCTCGGGCCTACAGGCGCATGCCGCGACGAGGATGGCGGAAACGGTCCTGCGTGATGTTTCCGACGCGAAGGAAGAAGTGCTGCGCCAATGGGATGAGCGTCTGGCTGCCGTTTGCGCTCAGTATCGCACCCATCCGCAGCGCCTGCTCCGGATACCGACCGGCATGGAAGAGTGCCTGATCAGACAGCAATACCTCGGCGTCGAGCGATATATCTGGCGCGCTCGGGATGATGCCAGGGCCCGCGCCAGCCATGCGATGAAACGATGCCCCGGCAGTTCCTCGGGTGTCGAAGACGCCCCGTGCCGGCTAGCGCATGACGAACGGGTTCGACATTGGTTGTTCCGACGTGTTCAGCCAGACGGTTTTCGTCCTTGTGTAATCGTGAATGGCCTCGCTTCCCGCTTCCCTGCCATAGCCGGATTGGTTGTAGCCTCCAAACGGAGCAATCGGGGACACTGCGCGATACGTGTTGATCCAACAAATTCCCGATTTCAGACGGGATGAAACCCGATGGGCGCGGGCGACATTTTCAGTGAAAACGCCGGACCCGAGCCCGAACTGCGAGTCGTTGGCCAATGCGATCGCTTCTTCTTCCGTATCGAATGGCAGCAGAGACATCACGGGGCCGAACATTTCGACCTTCAGCGTCTCGGTCTCTGGGCTCGAACATTCCACCAGCGTAGGGGCCATGAAGTTGCCCGGTCGGTCCAGAGGGTTTCCCCCGAAGCGGATGCGTGCGCCTTGTTCTGTGGCTTTCACCAAAGTCGCCTGAATTCGTTCCACCTGAGCCGTAGTACAGAGCGGGCCAATATGGGTGGTCGCCTCCAATGGGTCGCCGATTGCGACGCTCCTCATTTTTTCTTCGATCTTGTCAGCAAGCGCCTCCAGTACCGGGCGATGTATCAATCCGCGCGAGCCGGCAACGCAGCTTTGACCCGAGGCACCGAAATTTCCCGCAATCAAGCCATTGGCGGCGCCATCCAGATTGGCATCCTCAAAGACGATGATCGGGGATTTACCGCCCAGTTCCAAAGTGGTCACCGCAAAGTTTTCAGCCGAGTTGCGCACGACATGGCGCGCTGTTTCCGGGCCGCCGGTGAATGCGATCCGGTCCACGTCCGGGTGCCGGGTAAGCGGGATGGCGCAGTTTTCGGCATCCCCCGTAATGACAGAGACGACACCGGGCGGAAAGCCGGCTTCATCGATCAGCCGTGCGAATTCCAGCATCGGAGCGGGCGCAATTTCAGAGGCTTTCAGCACGACCGAACAGCCTGCCGCTATTGCGGGGCCAAGCTTGGTTGCGGTCAGGAACATCTGTGCGTTCCAGGGGACGATAGCGACCACCACACCAATCGGTTCGCGTTTGGTAAAGACGTGCATGTCCGGTTTGTCGATCGGCAGAACCGCCCCTTCGATCTTGTCCGCAAGCCCCGCATAATATCGATAATAGTCACCGACATAGGCTGTTTGGCTTGCGGTTTCGGCAAGCAGCTTGCCGCTGTCTGTGGTCTCAAGCTGGCCCAGATGTCCGGCGTTTTCCTCGATCAGTTCGGCAAGTTTGAACAACAGTTTGCCGCGTGCGGTTTGCGTCATGTCGCGCCACGCGGGATCATCAAGTGACCGACGGGCCGCGGACACGGCGCGGTCAACGTCTTCGGGAGCGGCGCAGGCGAAACTGGACCAGTCTTGGCCCGTCGCCGGGTTTTGCGAATGCATCACTTGCCCGCGTGCCCCTTCGGTCCACGCGCCGTCGATATAAAGCTGGAAATGTGGTTTCTGATGCATCATTGATCCTTACTGAAACTTTGGCATGACGTCGTCGATGAAACGGGCCAGCGATGCGCGTTTGCGTTCGAAACTCATACCGCTGTCTATCCAGAACGAATACTCATCATAGCCCAGATCTTCATAACGTTTCAGACGTTCCGTGACCCCATCCGGGGTTCCGACAGTCAGATCGCGCGCCAGGTTTTCCGGTGCCATCATCGTGTTGGCCGCCATCTCTTCATCCGTCAATGTCTGGATCAAGCCCTGCCGGACTGGCCGCTTATTTTGAAACCAGGCCCCGAAGTAGTTGTAGAAGCGCGACAATTCCCGAGCGGCCTGACCCAGATCATCATCGTCGCTGCCAACGTAAGTGTGATGCAGCAGCATGATCTTGGGGCGCGGCCCCTCATGGTTTGCGCATGCATCTTCAAAGCGGCCCATCAGTGTCTCAATCTCTTGCATGCCCTGCCAGAGCGGTGTGACCTGAATGTTAAAGCCGTTCTGCACACCGAATTCATGACTGTTCGGATCCCGCGCCGCGATCCAGATCGGCGGCCCGCCGGGTTGCACCGGTTTGGGGGCCGAGGTGGTGGCAGGGAATTTGAAATACTTTCCATCATGGGCACAGTCACCCTCCCACAGCCGGGACAAAAGCGGCGCGATTTCTCGCATGCGCTGGCCGGCGTCCCATGCATCCAGTCCCGGCATCATCCGTTCATATTCATACGAATAGGCGCCGCGGGCGATGCCCAGCTCGATACGGCCGCCTGTCATCAGGTCCGCCGCAGCCGTTTCGCCCGCCAGTTTGATCGGATGCCAGAACGGTGCAACCACTGTACCCGTGCCAAGCCGCACGTTCTTGGTGTGATGTGCGATATCCACCAGAGACATCAGAGGGTTGGGCGCGATCGTAAAGTCCATCCCGTGGTGCTCGCCGGTCCAGACGGCACGCATTCCCGCCTCATCGGCCATTTTACACAACGCGATGAACTCTTCATACAGCTTCTCATGGGGTTGATCGGGGCTCAGCCGCTCCATGTGTGCAAAAAGGGAAAACTCCATCCATCAAGTCCTTTCAGAAAAGCTGTGCACGTCGCCTTGCTGCGCACTGCCCAGATAAAGTGAGAAGTCGCGGGTTCGGCTTTCCAGCGCGAAACGAGAAATCATGGTGGTGATTGGCGTCGTCGTGTAGGAAAGGGTTGCCAGGTCTTCAATCGCGACGGCCTCAAGCCTGCCGTGTTTGGGAAGTTCCGGCGCATTGCCCAATATGTAGACATGATGCGCTGTGGCATCGTCATAGACCGAGTAGACGACGCCGAGACGTGCGTCGATGCCACGATCATGCAGACCCTGCCGAAGGCTGTCGCGCAACTGTCGCCGGTCGGACAATGTGACCTGTGGCGGCCTGAAACCGGCATCCGTTTTCTCAAGCAGCACGCGGCCTTCGTGTTCGATGATTGCGCCACAGACGATCCTGCGCCCCATCGGTTCAAGCGCGCCGCGTTCAAGGCCAAGGCTGAAGTACTGCCCGTTCGCGTAGCCCAGCGCCGGGCGGTCGTTGTGGGAATAGGCTTCGACCTGTCCGATCAGAACGCAATGGTCTCCTGCCTCGATCACCCGATGGGTCCGGCAGGAAAAAGTCGCAACCGCGCCGTTGATCAAAGGGATCTCTCGCGCGTCGAGGTCATGGTCGGTCTTGGCGAACCGATCACCTTTGAAGCCGGCGAAGGTGTTGGACACATCCTCTTGCCCCTCGGCCAGAACACTCACCGTGAAATGGGTGCAGGTCGAGAATTCGCCGTATGAAGACAAGTTCTTGCCGGGGCAGACGATCAACAGCGGCGGGTCGAGCGAAACCGAAGTGAAGGAATTCGCCGTGAAGCCCAGGGCCATGCCAGAGGCGCTACGTGTGGTAACTACGGTCACGCCGGTCATGAATTTGCCAAATGCCCGCCGAAGGTCGCGGGGGTCGAGTTCGGTCATGATTGCACCTCGCTTTGAAAGCTGGAAATGGCGGCGTTAACCTGACTTGCATGTGTCATCGGCATCATATGGGCCGCCCCATCGATGATCAGTGCGCGTCCGTTCGGGGTGACTTCAGCCATTTTGCGCGACATGTCTGGGGTGGAGTTCGGCTCCTGACTGCCGGTTATGAAAAGTGCAGGGCAGCCAAGTTTTCTCAACGCGTCACGCTGCGGAATTTGGCTTTGGGCAAAAACCGTATAGGCCAGCTTGTAAGCAGCCGGGTCCATGGCCGTCAGCCATTTGCGGCAGGCCTCACATTCAGGCGAACCGATGTCACCAAACCACCGGCGCAACGTGCTGGTTGGGTCAACCGGTGTTTCCCTATCCAGTCCCGCCGCACGTTCCCGAACCGCCAGCGTGGCCTTTGCGCTGCGTTCAAAAACGGCATTCATCGCTACGACGCCGCAAATCCGGTCGGGCGCCTTGGTGGCAAGGTCCAACGCGATCATTGCGCCCATCGAGTGGCCGACAACAAGGACCGGACCATTAAGTTTGCCCAGCACGTTGTGTGCAGCATCACTGTATTCCGACAGTTCCGTGCCGAAAAACCTCAGCGGGCTTTCTCCGTGACCGGGCATGTCCGGCGCTGTCAGATGAGCTACAGACGCCAACCCGTCCAACTGCGCACCCCAGGCTTCGGCCCGCAGGCCAACCCCGTGCAGCAACAGGACGTCCGGACCTGTGCCTGCCTGGATGGCGGCCAGCCCGCCGACTTCAGACCGCGGCCGGGTTGTCCACGTCATGACCCAAATCCTTGAGATCCTGATACCGGTCGCCGATACGGTGATGCGGTCTGCCCGAGGTTGCCGCCCCCAGTACGACGACAATTTCGTCGTCGCGCGGTGCGTCCGGGATCGAGAATTGAACGGTCAGGTAGTGAGAGCGCCGGCCGGCATCGTTCTTGTCCATCAATGGCACCATGATCGGCGCATTTGCGGGGCCGCGCGTGTTTGTGAAAGCCAGATAGGATTTCGCGCTGACCGCCTGCCGGTAGTGATTGCCGAACCGAAGGGTATGAATAATGCCCGATGCGTGCTCGACCTCGCCATTCAGCCCGACGACGGCTGCCTTGCCATAGGCTTCGATTGCGTCGCCACTGCCGGCCAACGCGATCATGCGGTCCGTCATCATCTTTCCCAACACGGGACCATATGCGTGGATTTCCGGCTTAAGGTCTTCGACATATCGACCCGCCCAGGGATTGGTAATCACTGCGGCCACGGCAAACATGCGCCATGGGATTTCCGCAGGGCGAAATCCCTCGACAAGAACGTCCTCATCGTAGGTAACAATCTTGCGTATTTCCGGCTTCATCACACCTCTCCTGTCGCGCTGGGAGAAGGTAGAAACGGGTGTGGTTTTTGACAAACGATTGAATTATGTGCTTTCGCATTAAATAGATTAATGGCTAACTTGATCAATGGCAAAATCACTCCCCCCCCTGACCTGGTTCCGATCCTTCGAGGCGGCGGCCCGGACCCTGAGTTTTACCGCGGCGGCCGAGGAAATCGGCCTGACCCAATCGGCCGTCAGTCAGCAGGTGAAATCCCTTGAAATGCGCCTGGGGACAGCGCTTTTCATAAGGCATCCGCGCAGTCTGGCCCTGACGGATGCAGGGCGGAAACTGTTGCCCGAAGTCGGTAGTGCGCTTGAGGCGCTTGCCGCCGCCGCCGGAAGGGCCGACGCAAGCGCACCAGGAGATGTCCTGACGGTGGCCACCTCTGTCAGCGTTGCGCAATGGGTCATCGCCCCAAACCTCGTGGACTTCACCGCACGTAATCCAGAGATCAGTGTGCGGCTGCTCAGTGCAATCTGGCCTGACGATTTTCACGCGTCGCAAGCTGACGTTCAGGTCAGGTTCGGGTCTGAAAAACAAGTGGGCAGGGGAGCCGAACGTTTGAGGCCTGACAGGCTTGTCGCCCTCAAGGCGCCGACGCTTGCCGGGGATCCGCTTGACCTTCCCCTGATAGAAGCAGTCGGCACGTCAAGCGGATGGAAGACGTGGTTCGACAAACAGGGCGTGCAGCGTCAGCCTGCCGTTTTTGTCGATACGTTCGGCATGGCGCTTCAGTTGGCGGTTCATGGCAGCGGGGTTGCCCTGATCAGTGAATTTCTGGCGAAACATGCGATGGCAACCGGTCTTGTCGAAAGCGCACATGACAGCACTGTCGACTGCAACGAAGGGTATTATCTTTCCGCCGACGCCAGCAATCCGGCGGCCGCAGTGTTTCGTGACTGGTTGCTTGAACAGATACGTGTTTGATCAGGCACAGGCCTTGGGTCGTTCGTGCACCTGTCAGGGCTTGACGAATACTTTGCGTGGTCGTTTGCACAGACACTCTGCGGGACCGTTTTCCCTGATCAGGATGGACTCGGTGATCGCAAGTCCCCAATCATCCATCCAGAGCCCGGGCATAAAGTGAAATGTCATGCCAGCTTCGAGGATCGTATTGTCTTCGTCCCGCAGCGAGATCGTGCGCTCGCCCCAGTCCGGAGGATAGCTGAGGCCTACAGGATAGCCGCAGCGGGCACCGCGTTTGATCCCCGCTCGTTCGAGCGGCGCCGCCAGCGCTTTGGCGATATCTTTCGCGCGATTGCCGGGGCGTGCAGCCTCCAGACCCGCTTCCAACCCTTCAACCAAGGCCGCCTCGGCCCTTCTAAGATAATCAGGCGGTTGACCCAGAAATACCGACCGGCAGAACGGAGCATGATATCGGCGGTAGCAGCCGGAGAGCTCGAAGAAGGTGCATTCGCCCGATTTGAACACATCTCCATTCCAGGTCAGGTGCGGCGCGGCCGCGTCTGACCCTGACGGTAAAAGTGGTACGATGGCTGCGTAATCCCCCCAGTC
Organism: Ruegeria sp. BHSA118; assembly: GCF_059613405.1. Lineage (NCBI taxonomy): Bacteria > Pseudomonadati > Pseudomonadota > Alphaproteobacteria > Rhodobacterales > Roseobacteraceae > Ruegeria > Ruegeria sp. BHSA118. Next base: position 13,371 of record NZ_JBXWSM010000072.1, on the reverse strand, counting down.
ATCACCGACGCCCGTTATCGCGTCATGGTAGATCTGTGCGACCAGCTCGTTCTTGCGCAGGCCGGGTTCAACGCGTTCAAGCACGCCGTCAGTCACGAATTCTGAAATTCGGGCCGCCTTGCGCATCAGGGCAATTTCTTCGTCGGATTTCACGGCCCGTTGCCAGTTGACCAAGGCCGTTGCATCGATCAGGGTCGCCCCGGGCAGTTCCGCTGTCAGAGTAATATGGGCTTTGGCCGAGTAGTAATAATTGTCGAGTTCCACCCCAATTCGGCTTTGTCCGTGTCCGCAGTCTTCAATAAGCTTGGCCAGATCCTGCATTGGATGCCGCGTGGTCGACTGCACAAAGTGATCTGCGTATCCGAAAACCCGATCGTCCCCCATCCAAACCGTGCGCAGCGCACCGTTTGCATCCTGCCGTCGCCCCCACCAGATCGGGTCAGCGTCAAGAAAGATCAAGGCACCCTGGTGAACGTAAAAGGACCAGCCCTCATACCCGGTGAGCCATCCTGTGTTCGATGGGTCTTCGACAAAAAGGCAATCAATTCCTTTTGCGGCCATCGCATTTCGGGTCTTGGCAAGACGACGATCATATTCCGCCCGGCTGAAGGCTGGATCAGAGTGGGTCATTGGCGCCTCCGGTCAACAAAAGACTTTGGTTGACAGAACCCTACCGATCCGCTCACGTCAACGAGCGAAAATTCGGGGGCTGCATGAAAACCGTTATCAATCCACACCGAAGGGGGCGAAGCACAGGGCCATTCAGGCTGCGTCATTTCAACCTTTCTGCCTGCATGCGGCGCATCACCTCTGAGGTCGCGGGATGAGAGGGTTCGAGCCAGCAGAATTCGCAGCGCGTACCGAACGCGCACAGGTGATGATGAATGCCGCGGGCCTGTCGGCGCTGCTGCTGACCACGGAAACCGACCTGCGTTATTTTACCGGATACCTGACCAGATTCTGGGAAAGCCCGACCCGCCCTTGGTTCCTGATCCTGCCTGCGACGGGTAAACCGGTCGCGGTTATCCCCTCAATCGGCGCCTCGTTGATGGGGCAAACCTGGATCGATGACATCCGAACGTGGCGTTCACCCGACCTTCAGGATGACGGCGTCTCGCTTTTGACGGATGCCCTGACGGAACTGACGCCCCAAAAGGGCCGCATCGGAATGCCCGATGGTCACGAGACGCACGCGCGTATGCCGATGTCGGATATTGAACGCCTGCGAAACAGGCTCGGTTCGCGCCACATCACCGGAGATCACGGTATTTTGCGCCAACTTCGCATGGTCAAATCCGAGGCGGAAATCGCCAAAATCGAAACCGCATGCGCCATAGCCGGTCGGGCCTTCGCCCGGGTTCCGGAGATTGCTCGGGCAGGCGTGCCCTTGGATCAAGTATTTCGCGGTTTCCAGATACTCTGCCTGGAAGAGGGCGCGGACTGGGTGCCGTATCTCGCAGGTGGGGCAGAGCAGGGCGGTTACTCTGACGTGATTTCTCCGGCGTCTTCGTCCCCCTTGAAGGATGGCGATGTACTGATGCTTGACACCGGCTTGGTCTGGGATGGCTATTTCTGTGATTTCGATCGCAACTGGTCGGTTGGCCCAGCAAATCCCGACGTGCGATCAGCTTACGCCAGGCTGATTGAGGCGTCGGATGCTGCATTCGAAATCGCGCGCCCCGGCACCACCGCAGCAGAGTTGTTTCATGCCATGAACACGGTGCTGACCAAGGCGTCCGAAGGCACAGATGCCGGTCGGCTGGGGCACGGGTTGGGAATGTCGCTGACCGAATGGCCGTCGCTCATCCCGACGGACGAGACCGTTCTTGAGCCTGGCATGGTGCTGACCTTGGAGCCGGGCATTGCCGTTGGTGGCAAGATATTGGTTCACGAAGAAAACATCGTCGTAACGGACGATGTTCCGCGCTTTATCAGCCCGCGTATCGGACCGGAGATGATCCAGCTATGACCTACGTGCCTTACACGCTTGACGAGGACGACCCGCAAGCCCCGCCGCTTGGATTGATTGTTCTTCAGGTCGACGAGACGATCGAGCCGGAATTCAGCACATATTTTTCGGACCGGAAAAACCCGTTGTATGTATCGCGGATACCCAGCGGCATTGAAGTGACACCGGAAAGCCTGGCCGAGATGGAAGAGGCCTTGCCGGCAGCGGCGGGATTGCTGCCCAGCGCGCGTCCTTTCCGGGTGGTGGGTTATGGCTGCACGTCCGCAAGTTCCGTCATTGGGTCAGAGCGTGTGGAGGAACTTGTCAAACAGTCGTGCAAAACAAAAGAGGTTACGAACCCTTTGCGCGCAGCCACGGCCTGCGCCGCGGATCTTGGCGTGTCCAAGTTTGCGCTGCTGTCGCCTTATGTCGAAGAGGTCAACGCACCGCTGCGTGCCGCGTTTTCGGAAAACGGGATAACCATGGATGTTTTCGGGACATTCGGGCAGGCCGAAGAGGCAAAGGTTGCTCGGATTTCGGTGCAGTCCGTGATCGAGGCCGCAACGAAACTGGGATCTGATCCATCGGTCGAGGCCGTTTTCCTCAGCTGTACCAATCTGCGCACGATTGAAGCCATCCCCGAGATTCGCAAACGGATCGGCAAGCCTGTTCTTTCAAGTAATCAAAGCCTTGCATGGCATATGTGCCGCCTCAATCTTGCTGATTGAAACAGCAGAAATGACATGAAAATTCGCAAATGCGTCATCTATTGTTGCCAAGTGCCCACTGCATGGTCTTAACTGCTGACTACAGATCAATGAAATCCGCAACGCTCGGATAATCATTTGACGCAACAGGGGGTCTTGTGACCGACACAAATACCGATGCCGCGTTTGTTGAATTTCAACGCGTACAAAAATCTTATGATGGCGAGAATCTCGTCGTCAAAGATCTCAACCTTGCAATGCCAAAAGGCGAATTCCTGACCATGCTCGGGCCGTCCGGGTCTGGAAAGACAACCTGCCTGATGATGCTTGCCGGATTCGAAACCGCCACTCATGGCGAAATCCTTCTTGATGGGAAGCCCATCAACAATATTCCACCGCACAAGCGCGGGATTGGCATGGTCTTCCAGAACTATGCCCTGTTTCCCCACATGACGGTGGCCGAAAACCTTTCATTCCCCTTGGAAGTCCGCAAATTGGGCAAGTCTGAACGGGATGAAAAGGTACAACGTGCCCTGGACATGGTTCAGATGGGGGCGTTTGGTGGGCGACGCCCGGCTCAGTTGTCTGGCGGTCAGCAACAGCGAATAGCCTTGGCGCGCGCCTTGGTTTTCGAACCCGAACTGGTGTTGATGGATGAACCCCTGGGCGCACTGGACAAGCAGCTGCGCGAGCATATGCAGTTCGAAATCACACGTCTTGCGCATGAATTGGGAATCACCACGGTTTATGTGACCCACGACCAGACCGAAGCATTGACCATGTCGGATCGTGTGGCCGTGTTCGACGATGGCCGCATTCAGCAGCTTGCACCGCCCGATCAGCTCTATGAAGAACCGGAAAACAGCTTTGTTGCCCAATTCATTGGCGAAAACAACACTTTGGAAGGCGTTGTTAAATCGATTGACGGCGACACATGCCTTGTCCAGCTGGACGATGGGTCCGAGATCGACGCGGTTCCGATCAACGTCCACAATCCGGGCGAGCGGACCAAGGTTTCGATCCGGCCCGAGCGGGTAGAGTTCAACAAAGACCGTCTGCACGCAGATGCCCACACTTTGAAGGCCACTGTCAAAGAGTTCATCTATATGGGGGACGTCTTCAGGTTCCGCATGTCAGTGGCAGGCAATGACGAATTCATCGTCAAGACCCGGAATGCGCCAGATGCCGTTCGCCTGACCCCAGGTCAGGAGATCGAGATCGGCTGGCTGGCCCAGGATTGTCGTGCGCTCGACGCATAGACCAAGCTGCGCGAAACAAGCACAGCTCTATCAGAGGGACCGGCTGGTGAAGGCCCGTGCATCAGCTGACCACACATATAAACGGGACTAACTGGGAGTTATTTACACATGAAAGCAACCAAAACCCTTCTGACAACGGCCGCCGTCGCCATTGCGGCGGGCACTGTTTCAGCCGAGGAGATGACCATCGTTTCCTGGGGCGGTGCCTATTCCAAATCGCAGTTGAAGGCATATCACGAGCCCTATTCGGAAAAGACCGGTATAACCATTCTGAACGATGACAGCTCGGCCGAAGCCGTTGCCAAACTGCGCGCAATGAACGAAGCGGGCAACATCACATGGGATGTGGTAGATGTTGTGGCAGCTGACGCGATCCGTCTTTGCGACGAAGGTCTGGCCCTCGAGATCGATTTCGACAGCCAATTGGCAGCAGCTCCGGATGGCACGCCCGCCTCTGAGGATTTCGGCGACCTGCTGGTCAGCGACTGCTTTATCCCGCAGATCGTCTATTCGACTACGTTCGGCTATCGTACCGACCTGGTAGGCGATACACCTCCAACCGATATCTGCGCTGTGTTCGATCTGGAAACTTACCCTGGCAAGCGCTCGTTGGAGAAACGCCCGATCAACAACATGGAATGGGCCCTGTTGTGCGATGGCGTCGCAAAGGATGATGTCTATGACGTTCTGGCCACTCCGGAAGGTCAGGATCAGGCGCTGGCCAAGCTCGACACCATCAAAGACAGCGTTGTCTGGTGGTCTGCTGGTGCCGATACGCCGCAGCTGCTGGCCGACGGAGAGGTTGTCATGGGTTCTACCTATAACGGCCGTCTGTTTAGCGTGATCGAAGAGCAGAAGCAGCCGGTCGCCATGCTTTGGGACGCACAGGTGTTCGATCTGGATGGTTGGATCATTCCTGCCGGTTTGAGCGAAGAGCGTCAGCAGCGCGCGTTGGACTACATCATGTTCGCGACCGACACCCAGCGTCTGGCGGATCAGGCCAAGTACATCTCGTACGGTCCGGCACGCGCATCGTCGGCGCCGCTGGTTGGGCAGCATGCCGAACTGGGTATCGAAATGGCACCCCATATGCCAACCGATCCGGAAAACGCCAAGAACACGTTCCTGTACAACTATGAGTTCTGGGCGGACTACCGTGACGACATCGACGCCAAATTCCAGGCGTGGCTGGCGCAATAAGCCGGTTTTGAATGGGTGACACTGTCAGGGGCGGGAAACTGCCCCTGACCCGGGAAAAGCCAAGGGACAACAATGACTGACGCCACCCAAAACGCGGGCCCCATGCTGGCCGCTGATGGAACACCGCTCAAGCAGTCGCTGGCGCGCTCTCTACGCAGGCAGAAGCTCCGGGCGTTGATGTTGATTGCGCCGCTTCTTCTTTTTGTCCTGTTTTCATTTATCGTTCCCATCGCATCTATGCTGTTCCGGTCCGTTGAAAACAGCATCGTGTCCGACACACTTCCCTTGACCGTTGAAGCCCTGAACAACTGGGACGAACAGTCGGGAGAGTTGCCGGGCGAGGATGTTTACGAGGCCTTTGTCCGCGACATGATCGTCGCGATTGACAACAAAGAACACACAAGGCTCGGTTCGCGTTTGAACTACGAAGAGACTGGCATGTCTTCGATGTTCCGCAGGTCCGGGCGCCAGATCAAAAAACTGGATCCTGAAGCGGATGGGCCGTTCAAGGAAAAAATGATCGAGATTCATGACGGATGGGGAGATCCGCAAACCTGGCGGGTGATCAAGACCCACTCACCTGTGATTACCAATGGCTACTTCCTGAATGCCGTCGATATGCGCAGAACCCCGGAAGGCGCGCAGGCCCAACCCGAAGACAAGCAGATCCTCATCAAGCTTTTTGGACGTACTCTGTTCATGTCGCTCGTGATAACGGGTGCGTGTATCCTGCTTGCTTACCCTGTCAGTTATCTGTTGGCGACACTGCCGATGCGGGTATCGAACCTGTTGATGATACTGGTCCTTTTGCCTTTCTGGACGTCCCTTCTGGTGCGAACCTCCGCCTGGAAGGTCATGTTGCAGCAACAGGGGGTTATCAACGATACCCTCGTTTGGCTGGGGCTGGTCGCCGATGACGCGCGGCTGATCATAATCAACAACCAGATCGGCACTATCGTCGCGATGACACATATCCTGCTGCCCTTCATGATCCTGCCCATGTATTCGGTGATGCAGACCATTCCGCCGTCTTATACACGCGCGGCCAAATCCATGGGCGCGACGAACTGGACGACTTTCTGGCGCATCTACTTCCCGCAATCCGTGCCCGGGATCGGAGCCGGTTCGATCCTCGTGTTCATTCTGGCGATCGGTTACTACATCACGCCCGAGATCGTGGGCGGCACCAAGGGTGTCTTCATCTCGAACCGGATCGCCTATCACATCTCGTCCTCACTGAACTGGGGGCTGGCCGCGGCCTTGGGTACGATCCTTCTGGCGGTCGTGCTGTTGCTCTACTGGGTCTACGACAAGATCGTGGGCATCGATAACGTGAAGTTGGGATAATCAAGATGGCAGCACTGACACCGATATCCCGCAAACCCATGTCCATGGTGTTGCCCAGTGTCGCACTTGCCGGGGCGTTTGCCGGCATTTTCGTCGGGGCCGGAAATGGTTCGGTCCTTCTGGGCATACTGGGCGGAGCCGTCCTGATCGCGGGGCTGGCCTGGGTCTACATAAACATCGTGAAGAACGAAAACCTCGCTTGCTGGATCAACATCATCGGGTTCGGCCTTACGGGTTTCATAGTGGCCGGTCTGATGGGCGGTGTATTGGGGCTGCTCGGCGGCTGGTTTTTCGCCTGGTTTATCTATTGGTTGTACGAGGGGCGGTATCGGCGCAAGCTGCTGCCGTATCTGACGGCACAACAGGTTTTCTATCACTACCTGTTTCGCGTGATCTGTGGTGCGATCTTCGTTTTCCTGATCACGCCGATTCTGGTGGTGTTGCCGTTGTCTTTCAACGCGCAGGATTTCTTTACCTTCACGCCCGAGATGCTGCGGCTTGATCCGGAAGGCTATTCGCTGAAGCATTACCGAGATTTCTTCACCAACAACGAATGGCAGCGCAGCTTCAAGAACTCGCTGATCATCGCGCCGATTGCGACGGTCATCTCGGTAACGTTGGGAACGCTGGCCGCGATCGGGCTCAGCCAGTCTCATGTTCCCGGACGCCGTGCGATCATGGGAATTCTGATTTCGCCGATGATTGTTCCGCTGATCATCTCGGCGACGGGTATGTTCTTTTTCTACAGTGATATCGGGCGTTTCCTCGAAGGAACACTGGGCATGAACAAGAACTTCGTAGGCTATCTGAAAGTTATCCTGGCCCACGCAGTGCTGGGTATTCCCTTTGTGATCATTACCGTGACGGCAACACTGGTGGGCTTTGATCGATCCCTGACGCGGGCGGCAGCCAATATGGGCGCGGGGCCGGTGCGAACCTTCTTCAAGATACAGATGCCGTTGATATTGCCGGGCGTAATCTCGGGCGGCCTGTTTGCCTTCATCACATCGTTCGACGAAGTGGTCGTGGTCTTGTTTGTGGGCTCCGCCTCGCAAAAGACGTTGCCGTGGCAGATGTTCACCGGCCTGCGGGAACAGATCAGTCCAACCATTCTGGCGGTTGCAACAATCCTTGTGGTCCTGTCCATTGCCTTGCTGACGACGGTCGAACTGTTGCGACGCCGGTCAGAACGTCTGCGGGGTCTTTCGCCCGCTTGACGCAGCAAACCGTCTGATCTAACGATTCACCTGTTCATCTCTGCCGCGATGGCGTCGCGGCAACTACCGAGGTGATCGGCTCTCGGACCCCGAGACCGCCTGTCCTGAACGCCGGGACATGTGGCCGGGAAATGCACGCCCGGCATAGATGAGAGACCAAGGATGACTGACATTTCTAACCGCCCTCAGTTCTTCACCTGCCACAATGGTGACAAGGCCCCGTTGCCGTTCAGCAAAGCCGAATATGACCGCCGCCTTGGCAAGCTGCGCGCGATCATGGCCCAGCGGGATATCCCGGTGGTTCTGCTGACATCGATGCAGAACATCGCCTATTATTCAGGCTTTCTGTACTGTGCGTTCGGGCGCCCCTATGGCTGTGTTGTGACCCAGGACAAATGCACCACCGTTTCCGCCAATATTGATGCCGGGCAACCCTGGCGCCGGTCGGTTGAAGACAATGTGATCTATACGGACTGGAAACGCGACAACTACTGGCGGGCAGTTGCCAGCCTGATCGGGAATGCAAAGCGGATCGGCATTGAAGGCGACCACATGACGCTTGCGGCGCGCGACACGGCGCTGAACATGCTGGACGAGCCAGAGTTGGTTGACATCGCGGCCGACACCATGGCCGCGCGGATGATCAAATCCGCTGAAGAGATTGAATTGATCAAGGGTGGAGCGCGCACGGCCGATGTGGGTGGTGCTGCGATCCATGCCGCAATCCGCGAAGGCGCGACCGAAATCGAAATCGCGATGGCTGGTCGAGACGCGATGGAAGTGGAAATCGCGCGGGCCTATCCGGATGCCGAATACCGCGACACATGGGTTTGGTTTCAATCGGGTTTGAACACCGACGGCGCGCATAACCCGGTCACCAAACGGGCGTTGCAAAAAGGCGATATCCTGTCGCTGAACACCTTTCCGATGATCTCGGGCTATTATACCGCCCTGGAACGGACCCTGTTTCTGGGCGAGCCGGATGCCGACAGCCTGCGCCTGTGGAAGGCCAATGTGGCCGCGCATGAACTTGGACTAAGCCTGATCAAACCCGGTGCCACCTGTTCCGGTATCACCGCCGAGATCAACCGGTTCTTTGCCGACGAAGGCCTGCTTCAATATCGTTCCTTCGGCTATGGGCACTCGTTTGGTGTTCTGAGCCACTACTATGGTCGCGAAGCGGGCCTGGAACTCCGCGAAGACATCGACACAGTGCTGGAGCCCGGCATGGTGGTGTCGATCGAGCCGATGCTGTGGATCCCCGAAGGCCAGCCCGGTGCAGGCGGTTACAGGGAGCACGATATTCTGGTGGTGGGCGAAGAAGGAGCCGAAAACATCACCGGCTTCCCCTACGGGCCGGGACACAACATTATCGACGCCTGAGGTTCGGGGTGGAGCCTCGGCTCCACCCGCTTTTCACGCGCGTCGGGCACGTTCGTGAAAAATGAAACCCAAAAAATTCAACAGAAGCTGCGCCGCCAGAATCTGAGTGCTTTCAGTGGGGTCGTAGGCGGGGGCCACCTCGACCAGATCGATGCCCACCACGTCACCCCTTTTCGCCAGCCCCTGAAGGATTTCCAGAACGTCATAGTACAAGAACCCTCCGTGGCTTGGAGTGCCGGTTCCGGGCGCGATCGAGGGACAGAACGCATCGATATCGATCGTTACATAGTACCGCTTGCCTTCGGGAATGCGGTCAAGAACGGCCGCTGTTCCCAATCTGCGAACCTGCCGCACCGACAGGATGTCCGAGCCGCGCCCACGCGCGTCGTCATACCCTTCTTTGGCGGTGGACGACACGTTTCGAATGCCCAGCTGGGTCATCCCTGAAACATAGTCTTTCTCGATCGCGCGGCGCATGGGATTTCCGTGCCCGTTGGTGACGCCGTGACGTTCATCTACAAAGTCCAAATGCGCATCGATTTGAACAACATGGATCGGGCCGTTTTCGGCGCAGTCGCTTTCAAATGCGGAAATGCAGGGGATGTTGACCGAGTGATCACCGCCAATCACCAGCGGAAGTGCCCCGGCTTCGAGAATTTTCTGCACGCCAAAGGCCATGTTCTTGTGGCTCGTCTCGGTCTTTGTGTGGACGATATCCGCATCGCCCAGGTCGACGATCCGAACCGAGCTGTCCAGATAGGTCGCGTCATCCTCATGATCATAGGCGCCGGCATGGCCAAAACTGAAAAGGGTCGATGCCTCTCGCACGGCCCGAGGACCAAAACGCGCGCCGGGGCGCCATTGGGTACCAAAGTCGAACGGCGCGCCGAGCACGCAAACATCGGCCTCGATTCTGTCCCAGTTCTCGACATATGGAGATTTTGCGAAGGTCGATATTCCGACAAAAGGAAGATTCAGTCGCCCGGACGCATATCCATGTTCCTGCACTTTTGGTCCTTTCGATTGTTGTGCCATTTTCCCGCATGTGAACATGAGGACACGCCGTATTGAAACTAAATTCTCTTTGAACGGCAGGTTTTGGGGGGATCAGGCGAAGTTTTCTGTCAGAAGGGCGGGCTTGCGTTCAAAACTGCCCCGACCCAGCCCATCAGAACGCTTCAGGATCAGTCAAAAGACAATCCCGCTGATGGTGTAACTTTCCTTCGTTTCCCATTCCCAAAGAACGAATGAAAGATCCGCTTCGGCCTCGGCGGTGCTCTGGCGTGTTTCCCGTGCGGCAAGACGGTTTTTGATCAATCCCGGGCAAAAAATCATAAGCGTTAACAAAAATATCGATTTGATATAAAGTTGTGGGGTTATTGATTGGTAACGCGCGGGTATTCGTGTGGCACAGACACTTTATGAAAAATATGGCGGTTTCAAAACGATCAGCCGGGTCGTGATGACCTTCTATGAAATGGCGTTGGATTCGGATGAGATCGGCCATCATTTCGAAGACATTGATATGCCGCGCCTGATCGACCATCAAACCAAGTTCGTCTCGTCCCTGATTGGCGGGCCGGCATCCTTCAGTGATGACAGGATCGAAGCAGTTCATCGGCATCTGAACATTTCGCACAACGAATTCGACGTCATGGCCGAGCTGTTTGGCGACGCGCTGAGTCAGCACGGCATGTCCGATGGAGACATCAAAACTGCGCTGACCGCAATCGAAGGCAAACGTTCGATCATAGTCACCCGGAACGCGGCATGAGCATTCTGGCGATAAACGAGCAATTGCTGCGTGCGATCGGAGTCGGCGTCGCCGTGGTGCGCGCATCCGACCTGCAATTCGTGTTTCACAACGGGCCTTTCACGGAATGGTTCGGCACTCCTGAAAAGGGCAGCACCTTAAGCGACGTTCTGCCGGATCTCGACCCCAAGGAACTGGAGGATGTAAAGCAGTCCGGCCTTCGGTACTCGGTCGAATTGCAGATAAAGCCGAAACGCAGGACCTTGATCTTTGCAGTCGCTGTCTCATTGGCCAATGGCCTGTCCGAGCAGGTGCTGATTGTGGAATGTCAGAACATCACCCGCATTCGCGAATTGGAAAGCATGATCGACAGCTATTCCACCATGGTCGAGCGCAACACCCGAGAGCTTGAGCGCGAAAAGGAAAGAGTGGAGCGCCTGTTGCTGAACCTGATGCCCCGAGCCGTGTATGAAGAGTTCAAGACGTTCGGCGTTGTCACACCGCAGCTGTATCAGCAGGTTTCGGTGGTTATGCTGGATTTTGTCGGGTTCACGGATTTCGCGGCCAAGACCGACCCGACGGTGACTTTGAGCGAACTGAACGACATCTTCACGGCCTTTGACCGGATCGTGGAACAATTCGGGTGTGAGCGGATCAAAACGATCGGTGATGCTTATCTGGCCGTGTCAGGTATGCCCGATCCAACACCGGATCATGCGACCGCCGTGGCGCATTGTGCGGTAAGGTTCCTGCGCTATCTCGAACGCCGCAACGAAAGCCATCCGCATAAGTGGCAGGCACGGATCGGATTGGGAATGGGTGCGGCGGTTGGATCGGTCGTGGGCATTCAGAAATATGTCTATGACGTGTTTGGCCCTGCCGTAAACATCGCATCCCGGTTGCAGGTATTTGCCAACCCCATGAACATCGTGGCCCCGGAAGAGATGAAATATGCCCTGATTGACGAGTTTCAGGTCTCGGATCTGGGGTGCGTTGATATCAAGGGGATGGGTGAGATGGATCTGATCAACGTGACATCGGGCTTGAGTATGCCTCAGGGCAGCCGTTCGTTCTGACCGCGTCACTCGTCCTGGGGGATCAGACCCAATCCGCGCAGGTAGATGCCGATACCGCTTTCCAGCAAATCTTCGGGAGGAAAAGGCGAAGTTGCGCCGGTATTTCGAGCATACAGCTCGACGACTCCGTGGCTCATCGCCCAGATATGGGCGCTGAACATCGACGCGGGCGGGCGCTTTTCAGGCGGAATATGCTGGGACAGGTCCGCGGCCGCTTTTTCAAGAACGGCCTTCGCCCGATTGGCGGCCAAGGACAATTCGGGTGTCCGGTTCAGGGAAATCCCGCTTTCGAACATGGCGATGTAATGTCCGGGATTTTTGCGCGCAAAAGCCAGGTAAGCTCGCCCCGTTGCTTCAAAAGCAGCAAGGGCTGAAGGCTGTCCTTCGTCATAGGCGTATTGCATCAGGTCTGCGAACATCTCAAACCCCTGCCGTGCGGCTTCGGCAATCAGGTCCTCGCGCCCTTGAAAATGTCGGTAGACGGCAGCAGGCGTGACACCGGCTGTTTTGGCCGCCTCGGACAGCGTGAAACCGGTCGGGCCCTTGTCTTCGATCAGGGACAAGGCAGCCTCGATCAGGGCTTGCTTCAGGTTTCCGTGGTGATAACCGCGTTTCGTCATCCCGGCCTCAGCTGCATTGATTGCGTGTTGGAAGACAAGGACATAGACCACCGATGCATTGTCGTCCAATACATGATCGTGAAGGCATCGACAGGGCAGGGCAGAGAGACAACTTACGCCTCCCACACATCCGGGCCACCGCAGATACGGGCATCAACCTCGCCGATACTCTTCTTGTCCTTCTCATCATAGTCCAAGGCATGCAAAACCGTTCGGATGGCCGCAAGGCGCGCGCGTTTTTTGTCGTCGGAACGAACAATCGTCCACGGGCAGGCATCGGAATGCGACCGGGTCAGGGTTTCCGAGATCGACTGCGTGTATTCGTCCCATTTGTTCAGCCCTGCGACGTCGATCGCGCTGAGCTTCCAATGCTTCAAAGGGTCGTTTTCGCGCGCCAGAAAACGGTTCAGTTGTTCTGCGCGTCCGACATTGAGCCAGAACTTGACTAAATGGATGCCGTCATTCACCAGGCCCGTTTCAAGCGGCAGGACCTGACGGAAGAACCGCTCACGCTGTTCCTGTGTGCAGAAGCCAAAGACATTCTCGACGACACCTCGATTGTACCAGCTGCGATCAAAGAACACGATCTCTCCTGCGGCGGGCAGATGCGGGATGTAGCGCTGAAAATACCATTGGCTGCGTTCGGCGTCTGATGGTTTGGCCAGCGCAACGTTGCGCGCGCCGCGCGGGTTCAGGTTTTCGCGAAACCGTTTGATGGTGCCACCTTTGCCGGCGGCATCGCGGCCTTCGAAAATGATGGCAACCCGCTGGTCGGTTTCCTTGACCCATGATTGCATTTTGACCAATTCAATCTGAAGCAGGTCCATCTGCTCTTCATAATCCTTGGTCTTCATCTTTTCG